>CAUTLL010000054.1:0-7335 GCA_963539275.1 uncultured Flavobacteriaceae bacterium | reverse complement strand
TTGCCAATCCCAGGTTTAGATGGAGGGCATGTAGTTTTCACACTCTGGGAAATGATAACAGGCAAACCTGCCTCTGAAAAAGTTTTGGAATATGCTCAAATGATAGGGGTAATCTTCTTGTTAGGGCTAATGATTCTTATCTTTGGGAATGATGTTTATAAATTATTTTGATAGGTTTCTATTTTGATAATGAGTGTTTTATGTTTTGATAAATAAAAAATATGTAATAATACTTGTATGTGAATAAAAAACATTATATATTTGCAGTATCAAAATTAAACAATAGCCTTTTTAGCTCAGTCGGTTAGAGCATCTGACTGTTAATCAGAGGGTCGCTGGTTCGAGCCCAGCAAAAGGCGCAAGACTTCAACAGAAATGTTGGAGTCTTTTTTGTTATATAGCTGTAAATCTTGTATTTATAAGGGTTTTATTTATTTTTCTTTTGGGGAGTTGATAAGATGTATATTATTAATAAAAGAATTTTTGGTACACAATTAGGTACGCAATGAAAAATTCAAGGTACACCATTAAAAATATTATGAATACAGGGAATTATAGAGTTTTATATTTAATAGATAAGATTAAAATTAACCATCAAGGAAAATGTCCTTTAAGGTGTAGAATTACCTATTTGAAAGAAAGGAAAATATTCTCTACAGGTTTATTTGTTAAGCCAAAGGATTGGGATAATAAACAGCAGAAAGCGAAGTCTATTACAGCAGAAAGTAAATTTATCAATACAGAAATAAGTCTGATTAAGAATAAGCTTAATCAGGCTTTTTTGTATTTACAGGTTCAAGGATTAGAATTTGATGTGAATGATATTTATAGGCAATATAAAGGAGAATCTACACAGAAGCAAGTAGGCATTGTGGAGTTTTACACTCTTTATATGCAAAGATTGGAGAAAATGATAGGAAAAGATTTTAAAGAGTCTACTTGGGGGAAATTTAATGAAATACTACCTGCCTTAAAGGATTATATATACTTTCAGTATAAGAAAAGGGATATAAAGTTGGTAGATTTGGATTACAATTTCATTGAGAATTTTGATTATTATATGAAAGTAGAAAAGAAAAATTCTCAAATTACTATCAATAAGAAAATCCAAAGACTAAAGAAAGTTGTAAAATTAGCTAGAAAACAAAAACTGATAGATTTTAATCCTTTTGAAGAACATAAAGTAAAACAAGCAAAAACTCAAATATTATTTCTTACTAAAGATGAACTAGAGAAACTGAAAAATTGGAAACCTAAATCTGAAACAATAGAAAAGGTATTGGATTGTTATATTTTCTGTTGCTATACAGGGCTAGGCTATAGAGAAATGTTTAGTCTGAAAAAATCAGACCTAAAAACAGATGATGAAGGAGTAGTTTGGATTTATAAACAAAGAGAAAAAACTGAAAGATACTTCTCTATCCCACTTATATTTACAGAACCTGTAGGTATTCTAGAGAAGTATGAAACTGAAGAAGATTTTCTACTGCCTAGAGTCAGTAATCAATACTTTAATAGAATATTAAAAGAGATAGCAGATTTATTAGGAATCAATAAAAAATTAACTCATCATACTGCAAGAAAAACCTTTGCTACTACGGTATTACTCAATAATAATATTCCTATAGAAACAGTATCTAAACTTCTTGGGCACTCAAAAATCAGCACAACCCTATCTTATTATGCAGAAGTAATGCCTGATAAATTAAATTTAATAGAATTAAAAGAAAAATTAAAATCATAAATAAATTTTCATATAATGATGAGCTTAAGAATATCGTGCAGATAGAACATATGCGACACAGAAGTTTCGATGGATTTTGTGTGAATCTTATAGCAGCTCTTGTGGCTTGTCATATTCTACCCAAAAAACTAAAGTTGAATCTAGAAATTATTGACAGAGAGAGGTGGATTGCTTAGACCAAACTGAGGTTTTTAGTGATTCCTAATCCATCATCTACGGCATTTAATTATAAAGTTTATGGAGAAATCCAGCAGTACATCCATAAAATCAAATAAAAAAAGTAATCTGAAAAAGGTTGCTTTTTCTTTGCATTAAAATCTCTATCTTTGTAATATGAAAGTAGTAGTAGGATTATCAGGAGGAGTAGATAGCAGTGTAACGGCTTATCTTCTTCAGCAGCAAGGTCATGAAGTGATAGGGCTTTTTATGAGAAATTGGAATGATGCTTCAGTTACTTTGGAGGATGAATGTCCATGGATAGAGGATAGTAATGATGCTCTTTTAGTTGCGCAAAAATTGGGGATTCCTTTTCAAGTGATAGACATGAGTGAGCTTTATAAGGAGCGTATTGTGGACTATATGTTTGCGGAATATGAAAAAGGAAGAACGCCTAATCCTGATGTGCTGTGTAACAGAGAAGTTAAATTTGATGTATTTCTAAAAACGGCACTTTCACTGGGAGCAGATAAGGTGGCAACTGGGCATTATGCTCGGTTATCTTCTTTCACTGATGAAAGTGGAAAGGATGTTTACCAACTTATGGCTGGGAAGGATAATAATAAAGACCAAAGTTATTTTTTGTGTCAATTAAGCCAAGAACAATTGTCAAAGGCACTATTCCCTATCGGTGAATTGACAAAGCCCGAGGTAAGGGAAATAGCAAGGGAAATAGGCTTAGCAACAGCAGAAAAGAAAGATAGCCAAGGTTTGTGTTTTATCGGTAAGGTAAGTTTACCAACATTCCTTCAACAGCAATTGGCTTCAAAAGAGGGGGATATTGTGGAGATTTTCAAAGATTTCCCTAAATATTATGAGGATTCTCCGAAGTTTGAAAATAAATTGGAAGAGTTGAAATATCTTTCAGATAAAATTACTTATAAAAAAGAAGATGGCAAGGTGATTGGAAAGCACCAAGGGGCTCAATTTTATACGGTAGGACAAAGCAAAGGTTTAGGAATTGGGGGGCATAAGGAGTCATGTTTTCTTATCAGTAGAGATGTAGAGCAAAATTTGGTCTTCGTGGGAGAGGGTAAGGATTTTCCAGGGCTTTATAGAAAGGCTTTGAGAATCAATAATGATGAGGTGCATTGGATAAGAGGAGATTTGAGATTAAAGAATGGAGAAAGCATGGAAGTGATAGCAAGAATCCGCTACCGACAGCCATTAGAAAAAGCAATACTTTATCAATTTGAAGAAGGTTTTTTCATAGAGTTTGAAAATCCTCAATCATCAATTGCAGAAGGGCAGTTTGCGGCGTGGTATCATGGAGAAGAGTTGTTAGGGAGTGGAGTAATTAGCTAGAAATATTAAAATTTGAGATATGAATTTAGAGGAGAGCATGTATTCCATCGCATTGAGAGCCTGTCCTTTGGTGGGGGATATGAACTTTATGAAAATCGTTTCTGTTACGGGGTCAGCGAAGGAATCTTGGCTTCTTTCTAAATCAGTTTTACAAGGGATAGAGGGGATAGGCTCACGAATTAGTAAAGAAATTGGTCAGGATAAATATTTGAAATTTGCAGAAGAGGAAATCAATTTTTGTGAAAAGAATAATATTAAAATCAGATTGAGGCATCTAAATCAGTTGCCTTCTCTTTTATTAGAGTGTCCAGATGCTCCTGCAATTCTTTATCAAAAAGGAAATTTTGATGAATCTCGTAAGATGATAAGTATTGTTGGAACAAGAAAAATGACAGCCTACGGAAGGAGATTTGTGGAAGAATTGATGGGGGAGTTAAAAGAGAATAATATTTTGGTAGTGAGTGGTTTGGCGATAGGTACAGATAGTCTTGCTCATCAAGAAGCATTGAAAAATAAAATTCCTACCTTGGGGGTGTTGGCTCATGGATTACATATGATTTACCCTTCTGAAAATAGAATTTTGGCGAAAGAAATGCTTGAAAATGAGGGTGCATTATTGTCTGAATTTAATTCAAGCCATAAACCTGATAGGGAGCATTTTTTACAAAGAAATAGAATTGTGGCAGGACTTTCCCAGATGACGGTAGTGGTGGAATCTGCTTTTGGTGGAGGCTCTATGAGTACAGCTAATTATGCTAATCAATATAACAGGGAAGTTTTTGCACTTTCTGGTAGAATTTTGGATAAATATAGTCAAGGTTGTAATTTGCTCATTGCACAAAATAAAGCGAGGATAATTTCTTCATATCAAGATATTATAGAAGAATTGGGAGAATCTAAAATAGAAAAACAAGGACAACTTTTTGTTCCTAAAGAAGTGGAGTTAGAAGATTCGTTAAAACCAATTTACCAAATTATAGAAGAAAATCCATTAATAACCTTGGATGAAATGAGTGAACGCTTAGAAATATTACCTTTTAAATTATTACCTATTCTATTAAATTTAGAATTGTTAGGATATATAAAGGCTTTATCTGGGAAGCGATATGAAATATTATAATTTAGTAGTATATTGATTAAAAAAGCAGTTCGTTTATTGAACTGCTTTTTTAGTGTTTTTTAATCTTCTTTTTTTGATTGAATTTCTTTCATGAAATCATCATAAGAAAGTTCCTTCTCTGTTTTAGAAGCCTTTTCTAGAACGATGCTTCTAATTTTGATAAGAAGTACTTCAGAAGAATATCTTCTCATTTGCTCTCTATCTCTAAGCATTTCAAGTACATATTTATGAAGTTCTTCATCTCCAATATGATGTACTCCGTGAGACATTAGTTGGTTTCTGAAAGAAAGTTTAGCATGGTTTAATACTTCCTCGAAATCGTATTGAATGTTGTTAGCTGTTCTTAATTTATTCTCAACCATTTGGCTTTTCAAGAATGCTCTCTCATTTTCAATGATTTGTTTTGCTTGCTCTTCATCCTTGATATTAGGGTTAGAATACATTACCCATTTAGTTAAGAATGAATCGGGAATTACTAAGAAATCTTCTTTGTAGATTTGTTCTAAAATTTTATTTACAAAAACAGCTTCAGAGTTTTGTTGGAAGAAATCATCTAATTCAGATTTTACTCTTGCTCTTAGTTCTTCTTCGGATTTTATTTCATCTTTTCCGTAGATTTTATCAAATAATTCTTGGTTAAGTTCCGCATCTTTTAATTCAAAAATTTCATTGATAGTAACTTTAAATTTTTCATTTTTGAAATGAGTTATTTCCACATCATGAAATCCAAATTCCTTTGCTAATTCATTGTCATTAGCAGTAAGTTCTTCTGTGCTTAATTCTTTTTCTTCTCCTACTTTTAGGTCTTTTACGAAAGCAAAAGCAGCTTTGTTTTCTTCAGTTGCAGAAAGATATTTAGGTTTATGGATAGCAGGAGCATCATCTTCTGTAATTTCAAAAACCTCAAAATTTACATGACTCTTCTTTGTTGCTTTGTTTTTAGCAACTTTTTCTGCAAATCTTTTTTGCATGTTGCCAATACTTTTTTGAACTTCTTTATCCCCTGCTTCTACTTTATAATATTCTGCAGAGTACTTAGATAAATCAATTTCGAACTCTGGTTCAAAACCAATTTCAAAATTCACAGAAATTTCTTCAGCATTGAAGTCTAATGCTTGTGTTTCTTGTGGGATGGGTTGTCCTAAAAGTCTAAGATTGTTATCAGCGATGTATTTATTTAGCATATCTGATACTTGTTTGTTGATTTCATCTAATGTAACGGCTTCTTCATATTGTTTTCTGATAAGGCTCATGGGAGCTTTACCTTTTCTAAAACCAGGGATTGTCGCTCTTTTTGCGTAAGAGTTTAACGCCTCATCTACTTGTTCTTTGTAGTCAGCTTTATTCAATGTAACAGTAAGCAAAGCACTTACCTCGTCGTGATTAGTTCTCGTAACATTCATTTCTCTGAAATTTTATAAAATGCAAAAATACAATTTTTATTTGAAAAAAAAGTATAATAAAATCACTTTTTGTACCAGTTTCTGTTAATGTTTATTTTTATTAGTAAATCAGTTGTTTAGTTATTTGTTTTTTTATTAAAAATATTTATTGATAATTTTTAGGATAAAAATGATAAATTTTATATATTTGCAGACCATTTGTACAAATTTGGAAAATATATAACTCAACAAGGATATGCATTGTACTCTTATACAATAAATGTATAAGGGGTTTTGTGTTTTATCATGAGTAATATGTCGATGGTTGAAAAATATTTTGCACTACGCTGTGAAAAGATATACCAGTGTTGCGTGGGATTGCGGAGGTGTCCGTTTAGACCAAATATTTTCTGTGAACAAAATATTTTAATAACATTTCTTTTTTTAGAGTTTTTTTATGAGTAAATCAAAAACGACAAAAAGCACTCAGGGAAACGAAAGGATTAACTTCTCTTCCGCAAAGGGGAATGTAGAAGTTCCAGATTTCTTGGATATTCAGATAGAATCATTCAAGGGATTTTTCCAGATGGATACTTTGCCTGAGAACAGGGTGAAAGAGGGGCTTTATAAGGCCTTTCAGGAGAATTTTCCAATTACGGATTCTAGGAATCAGTTTGTATTAGAATTTTTGGATTATATGGTAGACTCTCCTCGTTATTCCATAGAGGAATGCGTGGAGAGAGGTTTAACATATAGTGTACCTTTGAAGGCGAGGTTAAAATTATATTGTACAGATCCTGAACATGAGGATTTTGAAACAGTTATTCAAGATGTTTTCTTGGGGCCTGTTCCTTATATGACTCCAAGTGGTTCTTTTATTATTAATGGTGCTGAGAGGGTGGTTGTTACCCAGTTGCATCGTTCGCCAGGGGTGTTTTTTGGGCAAACATACCATGCTAATGGGACTAAATTATACTATTCAAGAATTATTCCTTTCAAAGGGTCTTGGATGGAATTTACTACGGATATCAACAATGTGATGTATGCTTACATTGACCGTAAGAAAAAATTGCCTTTTACCACTTTGTTGAGAGCTATTGGCTATGAATCTGATAAGGATATTCTTCAGATTTTTGATTTAGCGGAAGAAGTGAAAGTTTCTAAAACTACCTTGAAAAAGGTAGAGGGGAGAACTTTGGCGGCAAGAGTTTTGAATACCTGGTTTGAAGATTTTGTAGATGAAGATACGGGAGAGGTGGTGTCTATTGAAAGAAATGAAATTATTCTTGATAGAGAAACTGTTTTAGAGCAGGAGCATTTAGATTTGATTTTAGAATCAGGAGTGAAAACCATTTTGTTGCACAAAGAGAATAGTGGCGAGTTTTCTATCATTCAAAATACATTACAAAAAGACCCTACAAACTCTGAAAAAGAGGCGGTAGAGTATATTTATCGTCAATTGAGAAATGCAGATCCGCCAGATGAAGAAACAGCGAGAGGAATTATAGAGAAATTGTTTTTCTCTGAGCAGAGATATTCATTGGGAGAGGTAGGGCGTTATCGTTTGA
>CAUTLL010000053.1:0-7338 GCA_963539275.1 uncultured Flavobacteriaceae bacterium | reverse complement strand
AACTCGTTCGTTCTTTTTCCTACGAATTAGGTTTAGCACAGAACTTCAATTTGGAAATTCAACCAGAACCATATTTGATAGAAGCCGTTGACCAAATGCTAAATCAAATCGGTGATGATTCTGAGATTTCCAATACTTTTATGGATTTTGTAGAATACAACCTAGACAATGAAAAAAGAATAAACCTTAGTCAGGAACTTTATAATTCTGCCAAAAAATTCATCAATGATATTCATTATAACAAACTTTTAGACAATCAAAATTTTGATTGGAAAGCTTATGAAAATCTAAAAAACGAGAGCCGAAAAGACATAAAACGCCTCCGAGAAGACTCTATTAATATTGCAAAAAAGGCAATTAACCTCATCAATGAAAAGGATTTAGCCATAGAAGATTTTGCAGGAGGAAAGCAAAATGGAATCGCAAAGTTTTTCTTTGAAGTTATTAGATTTTTCAATAAGGATAGAACTGATTTTCCCCTTCCAAATAATGAAACTAAAGCCATTGAAAATTTTCAAAAAGGTGCTTCTGGAAAAGCGAAACATAAGGAAAACGATATTTTTGACATTCTCAATTTCTTGATTGAATGTAGAAATTCTATTATCACTAACAGAATTTTATCCCACAAAAAAGAAAAAATATTGTATTCTCTTCTTCCTTTAAGAATAAATAAAGAAATTCAAGATGAATTGGCAAAAATAGAAGAAGAAAAAGACCTTGTTTTACTTTCTAAATTTAATATTCTCATCAATGAAAACCTCCGAAATGAACCTTCTTCCTTTATTTATGAAAAAGTAGGAACAAAATTTTCTCACTATTTTTTTGATGAATTTCAGGATACTTCATCACTACAATGGCAAAACTTTTTGCCTTTAAGAGATCATACCATTACTTCAGAAGGAACAAGTTTTACTCTTGTAGGAGACCCTAAACAGAGTATCTATCGTTTCCGTGGAGGCGACACCCAACTGATGCTAGATATCATTAATCATAAGGAGCATTCTCCTGTCCCTGCACGAAAAGAAACCTTGGAAGACAATTATAGAAGTGCTAAGAATATTGTAGATTTCAATAATCATTTGTATGAATTTATTTCACAAAAACTTAATAATGAACATAAAATTATTTTCGGAAAAGACGCTCAACAAACCTCTAAATCCGAAATAAAAGGAAGAGTACGCACTCATCTTATAGAGAATAGTAAGAAAAACGATTTCTATGAAAATGTCGTAGAAAAAATGCAAGAAGACATCCAGCAATGTTTAGACTATGGATTCTCTTTTTCGGACATTTGTATTTTATGCCGTGGGAATTCTGACATCGCCTATTATTCACAACTCCTTGGAAATCAAGAAGTGCTATATAACGGCGAAAAAGTATTTATCAAAACTATTTCAGATAAAGGATTAACTCTTAATCTTTCCAAAACCATAAAAGCACTTACCCATTTTCTACAATGGAGCATCACTCCAAAAAATAAAAGTTCGCTCATCATTACACTCTATTGGCTCAATGAATTAGGACGAATAAAAATCAATGAATTTTCGGCAGAAATATTTGAAATTTTAGCCATAGAATCAGAAAAAGAACTCTTTGATTTTATCCAAAAAAGATATAATATCACCCTTTCTTTTTCCCATTTACCAAAACTTAATCTTTATAATTTTATAGAATATTTTATCAACGAATTTTCCGTAAAAGAGAAAGAAACAGACTTCATCCTTAATTTCTTAGAAATGCTCTATGCCTTTACTCAACATAACGGCGTTACACTTAAAGATTTTCTTAAATTTTGGGAAGAAGAAGGAAAAGACACCTCCATTCAAGCCTCAGAAAATGTAGACGCTATTCAAATTATGACCATACACAAAGCCAAAGGATTAGAATTCCCTGTAGTTTTTCTTCCTATGGAAAATAAAAATGAAGATGGAAAATTCACAGAATGGTATAACTTAGTAGATGAGCATCACGGACTCAATTCTGTAAATATTTCTGGATTTGGAAAAGAATTTGAAACCTACGATGAAGATATTATGAAGTTTAATCATGAGAATACCTACAAAAACACCATTGACCGCATCTGTGTACAATATGTAGCCACAACTCGTCCTGTAGAACAACTTTTCCTTTATCTTGAAAAGCCGAATAATTCCACGAATCATTTAGAAATCCTTGATTTTGTTAATCAATTTAATCATCATAATACGGATAATTTTGACCTCTATCCCATCTCTGAAAACGAACTAAAAAAACAAAGTAAAAAACAAAAAAACAACCATCAGACTATGACTGTCCATACCCTGCAAAACAACCAAAAAAATACTAACAATATCAAAATCGCTACCCCTTCTAAAAACTATCAGAATCGTAATCAAAAAGTAAGATTAGGGATTCTTATTCATGATATTTTGGCACAAATTGCACATCAGAATGATGTAGAAAAAGTTTTGGAAAACCAACTGATACAAGGAAACATCACCCAAGAAGAAAAAGACACTATCTCAAAAATGATTTTGAAAATCATCAATCACCCAGAATATTCTCATTTTTTCAGTGAAGAAATCCAAGAAGTCCTCAACGAAAGAGAAATACTCATCACCGAAGAAAACGGAGAACAAAGCATCTACCGACCAGACCGCATCATCAAAAATCATGAAGGCTATATCATTATAGACTTTAAAACAGGAAAAGAGAAAGAAAAAGAACACCAAAAACAAATACAAACCTACCAAAAAGCACTAGAAAAACTAGGAAAGAAAGTCGTGGGAACGGAGATTATTTACATCGATTAACTTTTTAACACCTAAATCATATGAACAAACAGATTATTGACATAGAAAATATCATCAGAGATTGGGAACATGATGTGCTTTCCACTCTACCGAAAATCATAGATGGAGTTACGGTTTTTATCCTATTTTTCATTCTGGCTCATCTCTCCAAATTTATCTGCAAATACCTTTTTAAGAAAAATCAATTTTCAAAATTATTCTCTACCTCTATTTATATATTTTTCTTATTCTCGGGGATTTTTCTTGCATCAGAGCTGGTAGGACTACAATCCGCCCTTTCACATTTATTAGCAGGAGCTGGGATTATCGGTATCATCGCGGGATTTGCCCTCAAAGATGTGTCATCTAATTTCTTCTCTGGATTACTTCTCAAAACCCACATTCCTTATAAGAAAGGCGACTGGATCGAGATAGATGAGCAATACGGCGAGGTGCAAAATGTAGGCTGGCTCACTACGACAATAAAAAACATCAAGGGGCAACAAATATCTGTCCCAAATCAAATCATCTACACGGGAACTTTCACCAATTTCTCCCTTTGGAACAAGAGAAGAGTCATCTTACAGAGTGGCGTTTCTTGTGGTGATGACTTAGATTTTGTAAAACAAGTCGCTATCGATGAGATTAAGAGCATGGACTATCTCCTTCCAGAAGAAAACATTGATTTTTATTTCACCAATATTGGTAATTCTTCTTTTAACTTTATTTTAAGATTTTGGATAAAGTTCCAAAAAGATGATGATTTCTTAAAAGCCCAAGATGAAGCCATCATAAAAATCAAAAAACGCTTTGAGAAAGAAAACATATCCATTCCTTATAATGTAATCTCATTAGATTTTGGGGTAAAGGGAGGTATCAACCTCTTTGACAAGAATATCAAGTTTAATAACTAACCATCACAAAAACAAAAAACCACATTCTTTTCAGAATGCGGTTTTTTGTGCAATTAAATCAAAAAAAATTTTACTTTATGAAACAAATCTAATGCTGCAAAAGTATCAATAATTCTCATAAATACCAAAATCATTTTACTTTTTCTTTGTTACAATACCTAATTGCTCTAAGGTTTGGTCATCTTCAAATAAAATTTTCGCATAAGAAATCAGCTCCGTATAGCTCGGATAGAGCTTATCAAAGGCTTCATCTCGCATATCAGTCGCTTTCTGTGCTTCCCCAGTTTCCTTCTTCTGAGTTTCTTTTATTTTTTCTAACTTAGCAAGAGCAGTTTGTTGGGTTTTCAAATCTTTTTCAAGGATATTGATAGTTGCCACCTTTGTCTTAAAAGCATCATTGCCCAATAGCTGTGCATAAAAATTACTTACCTGCTGTAACCAAGCGGAGTAAGCACTTTTTCTCCCTGCTGACAGCCCCAATGTAGCATTTGCCTGAACATCTCCCTTGAAAAGTATCTTACAAAAAGCAAGATGACGAGTGTATAACTCATTAATCTCCTCACGCTTTTGCTCCGCCTTTTTCGTCTCAGCATACTGCTCTCCATATTCCTTTTTCTGATTCTTAATCAGCTCTTCCAGCTCAGTTACTTTTGCTAAAAACCCATCAAGCTTCTGCTCCGTGTAGCCTATGGTTTGTAGTTTTGATAATACATTCGGGAGTTTCGCATTCGTAAAAGCGAGTTTCATTCTCACCACCCATTCCTCTAATGGGACACGCACAGATTTTGCCTTTTTAGGCGTTTCTGCTGGTAATTTTTGCTCATTAGTTTCCATATTTTTTAATTTTATATTCAGCTATACAAATATATCATTTTTCTGAATATAAAAGAGTTAACTTTTTTAGTATCAAATATTTTTACAAATAATTTCACAACTCTTACCAATCCTTCCTCAAGTCATACATTTCATATATCAAGCGATACAAATGGCTCAGCAAGTTTGTTTATCCATTTGTAAGAGTTGTTCATCCATTTGTAAATATTGCTAAATGATTTGTAAGCATTGCGATGCCATTTGTAGAGGTTGATAATCCAAATGTAGGTGTTGCTCATCCATTTGTCAATGCTGATATACTATTTGCGAATCTTGATTTATCATTTCTAAACCTTGAAACCAGATGGACAATAAAAAATGAACCCCATCACTGCGAGATTCATTCACTTTCTACTATCTTACATTCAAATATTTGTGTGTTTGTACGGAGGCCTGCCACTGCGGATTGGCAAGAATATACTCTACTATTTTAGGGTAATTCTGCTCCCTCTTACTCCATTCTGATTGTAGGTAAAGTCGGCAATTGGGATTAACTTTCTTCGCTTCCTCCTCCGCAAATTTGAAGTCATGATTGTTAAATATCACCATTTTAAGCTCACTCGCTCTTTCATACACTTCTGGCAAAGGTAGTTTTCTCTTCTTCGGCGAGAGGGTAATCCAATCTATATGCCCACTAATTGGCGATGACCCCGAAGTCTCTATGTGTATGGTGCAACCTCTGTCTTTCAGGCTCTTCGTTAAAATTTCCAAATTCCACATCAGCGGTTCACCACCTGTAATGATGATGGTTTTACACTGCTGGGAGGCTTCCACAGCGAGTTTTTCCATATCCATCAAAGGATGAAGTTCTGCATCCCAGCTTTCCTTCACATCACACCAATGACAGCCCACATCACACCCCGCCAAACGAATAAAATACGCTGCCTTACCAGTATGTGCTCCCTCACCTTGTATAGTATAAAAATGCTCCATGACGGGGAGCATTTTTCCTTGTTTTATTAAAGCATTTTGTTCTCTTGTTACTTCCGTCATTTTGTACCTCTTCTATCTGATTCTATTTTTATATGCTAATAGTGTATTTTTCATGAGCATTGCTCTAGTCATTGGCCCTACTCCCCCCGGAACTGGCGTGATATAACTCGCTTTTTCCTTACAATCCTCAAAATCTACATCTCCGACTAATTTATATCCTTTCTCACTATCATCATCTACTCGGGTAATTCCCACATCTATTACCACTGCTCCTTCTTTGAGCATTTCTCCTTTTAGGAAATTTGGTTTTCCTAATGCAGTAATCACGATATCCGCTTGTTTCGTAAGTTCTTCTATATTGGGTGTATAAGAATGAGCCATGGTAACAGTTGCATTCCCAGGGTTGCCTTTTCTCCCCATTAAGATACTCATCGGCTTCCCTACAATTCTACTTCTACCAATCACCACACAATGTTTCCCCTGAGTTTCTATTTTATATCTTTTTAATAATTCTAAAATCCCGAAAGGTGTCGCTGGTAAAAATGCCTCCATCTCTAGTGCCATCTTTCCAAAATTCTCTGGATGAAAACCGTCTACATCTTTACTAGGGTCTATAGCCATAATTACCTTTTCCTGATTCATATGTTTAGGTAGTGGTAACTGTACAATGAATCCATCAATCTCTGGATTTTTATTCAATTCTTGTATTTTAGCTAAAAGCTCTTCTTCGATGATAGACTCTGAAAACTTTACTAAAGTAGAAGTAAAACCTACCTCTTTACAATCCTTAACTTTGCTATTCACATAAGCTTTACTCGCTCCATTTTCTCCTACTAAAATCGCAACCAAATGAGGTGCTTTTCCGCCGTTTGTAATGATGTAATCAACTTCTTCTTTAATCTCTTTTTTTATATCTTGGGATACTTTCAGTCCATCTAAAATCTGTGCCATATTGTTATTTATTTTGCAAAGTTATAAAATTCTCTTAAATACCTTTATGCTCTATAAAATAGTTCACCAGCCCATTCGTAGAGGCGTCATGATGATTAATTTTCTTATTTTGTTGTAATTCTGGGAGAATTTCATTAGCTAAAACCTTTCCTAGTTCTACCCCAAACTGGTCGAAACTATATATGTTCCAAATCACTCCTTGCACAAAAATTTTATGCTCATAAAGAGCTATCAATTGCCCCAAAGAAAATGGTGTTAATTCTTGGAACAAAAATGAATTTGTCGGCACATTTCCGTGAAATATTTTATAATTTAATAGTACTTGTATTTCCTCTTCGCTCTTCCCTTGATTTGCTAATTCTTCTCTTACTTCTATTTCACTCTTTCCAAATGCTAACGCTTTAGTTTGTGCAAAAAAGTTCGCTAAAAGTTTTTCTTGGTGGTCTACCACAGGATTACAAGACTTCACATAAGCTATAAAATCCGCAGGAACAAGCTCTGTCCCCTGATAAATTAACTGATAAAAAGCATGTTGTCCATTCGTTCCTGGTTCTCCCCAAATAATTGGTCCTGTTTTATAATCCACAAATTCTCCATTTCTATCCACACATTTGCCATTACTCTCCATATCTGCTTGTTGTAAATATGCTGGAAATCTATCTAAATACTGAGAATAAGGTAAAACTGCATGACTCGCTACATCATAAAAATTACGATACCAAATCCCTAAAACGGCCATTAAAACGGGAATATTCTCTTCAAAATTTGCAGTTTTGAAATGGATATCAGAATCATATGCCCCTCTGAGTAGCTGCTCAAAATTATCAAATCCTATCGCCAATACGATACTCAATCCTATCGATGACCACAACGAATAACGACCACCTACCCAATCC
>CAUTLL010000052.1:0-7353 GCA_963539275.1 uncultured Flavobacteriaceae bacterium | reverse complement strand
GTATTCCTTGCCACAAAACCCCTTCCGTGTAGGTAGCGATAAGAATAGCAATTTGAAAAAATAGTATAGGCAACTGAATAAACCATGCCCACCATTTTTTAAAGGGAGTAGAGGGAATTTGTAAAAATGAGATAATGCTCATCACTAAAGCAACCAATCCCCATTTGAATAGAAACAATAAAGCAACCACAGCAAGAGCTATCAGTCCAACAATCAAAATTGCATTAAGAATAAAACTAATCATATGAGTTACGGTTTTACAATATTTCTAAAAGATTTGGCGTCATCTACTTTGATGAAGGTCAGCAGTGGCATTTCCAATATGGAAAGCCGTCTGCAATCCAGTCAATCAAAGATACAAAATAATTTTAGAAATACCACAAAATCTATTGATGAATTAAATGCAAAATTGCAAAGGCTTAATGCTCAAAGAACGGCTTCTACTTCTATCAGCGATATTCGTAGATTAAAAACAGAAGCTCTGCAGGTAGAACGGGAGATTAAACGATTAGAAGATCTCCCACCCAAAGGCTTTGGAGAAAGACTACGGAGTTTGGGCGGGCAATTTGGAGGGTTAATCGGTCTTGCAGGAGGCGTGGGATTAGCTATTCAAGCGTGGGATGGTATTAAAAGTATCTTTTTCAAAGGTACTGAATTAGAGCAAACCTATGTAAAATTTGAGGTGCTTCTGGGCAGTGCTGAAAAGGCAAAAAAGATAATGAGCGAGCTTAATAGCTATGCTCAGGCGACACCTTATGACTTGGACGGCATTCAGAAGAGTGCCGAAACCATGCTTGGTTTTGGAATTGCTCATGAAAAAGTAATGCCGAACATTAAGATGCTCGGAGATATAGCTATGGGAAATAAAGAGCGTTTACAGGGGATTTCTCTCGCTTACTCTCAAATCATGGCTACAGGAAGACTAATGGGGCAAGATTTATTACAGCTCATCAATCAAGGATTTAATCCTTTACAGGTGATTTCCGAGCAAACAGGTCTATCCATTGGCGACTTAAAAGAGAAAATGGAAAAAGGGGCTATCTCTGCCGAAATGGTAGAAGAGGCCTTCCGCTTGGCGACGTCAGAAGGCGGTAGGTATTATCAGATGACTGATAAGATGGGCGAAACCGCAGGAGGAAGATGGACTCAAATGATGGGAACTTTTGAAGAAGTTACCAAGAAAATAGGTCTTCGCTTTGCCGAGTGGATAAGCCCACTTTTTGATATTGGAAAATCCTTTGCTGAGAATATTATCCCTTTTGGAAATTGGGTGATAAGTTTTTTGCCAAGTATGGATAATCTTAAAATCATTTTAACACTGGTTTCTGGAATTGCATTCGCATTAGGACTTAATTTTTTAGCATTAAATGGAGCCTCAATAGCTCTGTCTATGGGAATGGGAATCCTTAATGGAGTGATGTGGGTTACCAATGGATTATTCTCCGTGTTCAATTTTATCTTAAACATGAGTCCATTAGGAAAAATTATTCTTTTAATTACTCTATTAGCAACTGCTGCTGTATGGGCTTATAACAAATTTGACCAATTTAGAGCCACTGTTTTAGGACTTTGGGAGGTCTTAAAAGGCTTTGGGACGATGATTAAAAACTATGTCATCAATCGTTTTCAAGAGCTTCTGAAAGGCATTGCAGGAATAGGAGAAGCACTTGTGGCATTCTTCAACGGAGACTTTGAAGGAGCGATGAAAAAAGGAGCCCAAGCAGGGAAAAATCTTTTAGGGGTTAATTCAGCCAAACAAGCTTATCAAGATGGGAAAATTGCAATTTCTCAATTTGATAGAGGATGGAAAGAAGACATGAATAAAGTTATCCCTAAAACAGCAAAGAATATTATAAATGCCCCTAAAAAAGTACAAGGAGAACAACCTAAATCAGAGATTTTCAACTCATTGCTCAATGATACTGGTGATGAAAAGAAGAAAAAAGGTAAAAAGAAAAACCCAGCCAAAGATAAAGCTAATGGCATTACTGCAGGTGGTTCAAGGCAAACAAATATCGTAGTCAATATCGGAAAACTTCAAGACCAAACAGTGATACAGGTAGATAACACTGAAAAAGGATTGAATAATTTAAGCGAGAAAGTTCAAGAACTTCTACTTCGTGCCGTCAATAGTGTTAATCAAATGCAGTCGTCACAATAGGTAATTTCTCAATAGAATTTATGATGTAAAAACAGAAAAGATGGATTTTGATATTAAAGAATTAATTGCAAAAGCTCATTTTGATTATGTAGGACCAGCATTTCCGAGCTGGTGGGGACAAAATAAAACCAAATTTGTTTTGCCTTCACTCAAGGGAATAGGTTCGGCATTATTACTAGGACAAACTTATTTTCAGACCTTGAAAGTAAGCTATAAAGGAGAGCAGTTTGTTTTTCCTAATGAACCTTTAATTTCTTTGAGTTTAGCAAAGACTATTGTGGAAACAGCCACTGTAGGAAAGGAACGAAAAGGCACAGTGAAGGAATACATTTGCACCGAAGATTACACCCTATCCATTAAAGGAATTTGTGTGAATGAAGATATAGAAAAAAGAGATGAATATCCCACGGAGCAGGTGCAAGAACTACAACGATTATTTGAAATCAATGATAGTATAAATGTAGAAAACAATCCATTTTTAGAACTTTTTGGTATTCGTAGAATTGTCTTAAAGAGCATTGATTGGAGTGAAATGGCAGGACAACAAGGCTTACAGAAATATTCCATCACGGCAGTTTCTGACCAAGATTTTTATGCTGATTTAACAGAAAAGAATGCCATTAGCACCAGATTATAAAAATTATAAAAAATGTTTGTTTTAACCTCAGAAATTAAAATCGGTCAATTTACTTTCCGCTCTATCAGTGAAGTGGAAATTATCAAAAGCATTGAAGAACTATCGGATACAGCAACGATTAAAATGCCCTCTAAATTTATCGTTCGGCAAAATGGCGAAGAAAAATTAGTGGAAAATGCTCTGAAAGTTGGTGATAAAGTCAGTATTAAATTAGGCTATGAAGAAAAATATGAGGGAGTGGAATTTACAGGTTTTGTTGTGTCCATAGGTTCAAAAATTCCTTTGGAAATCAAATGTGAAGATGCAATGTGGCTTCTTAGAAGAAAAAACATCACCCACGCTTTTAATGATAAAACCCCACTAAAAACCATTTTACAAAAAGTGGTAGAAAATACAGAGATAGAACTTTCAGATAAAATCCCCAATGTAGAAGTGGAAAAGTTCATTATAAGAAATGCCAACGGCACCCAAGTATTACAAAAACTCAAAGAGCATTTGGCATTAAGTATTTATTTAGATAGTGAAGGGAAATTATATGCTGGATTGGAGCAATTAAATAACCTCCATAAAGAAGCAATTTATGACCTCAATTATAACCTTGTGGAGAATAATTTAGAATATAAAACCGCCGAGCAGAAGCGACTAAGAATCAAATATACCTACATGGATAGTAAAAACAAGAAAAAGAGCGTAGAAGTGGGCGATAAAGATGGTGAGCTTAGAACCTTTCACACCAGTATTATTTCTGATGAAAAAAAGATGGAAGAAATGGCTCATGCAGAAATGCAAAAACTAAAATACGATGGTTTTGAAGGCAGCGTAAAATCTTTTTTAATCCCTTATGCTTCACACGGAATGACTGCCGTTATTAAAGATAAAGAGCATCCCAACCGAGAGGGTAAATATTTTATTAAAAAAGTAGTAACCTCTTTTGGGAATAATGGGGCAAGGCGTGAAATAAGCATTAGCAATAAATTATGAGCAAAGAATTACAAGATGCCCTACGGCAATTAAGCAAAAGAGAAACCGATACATTCCCTGCAAAGGTCGTATCTATTGACAAAGAAAAAGGCACTTGTGTGGTCAATGATGGCGATTTAGAATATACCGAAGTTAGACTATCAGCCACTATAGAAGATAATGCCAAAAGATTTTTTATCTATCCCAAAGTAGGAAGTTTCGTTTTGGTATCACCTATAAAAGAAGATATTCATAGGCTTTATGTAGAGTTTTTTAGTGAAATTGAAAGTATCAATTTAGAGATAGAAACTACTCAATTAAAAATCAATCATGAAGGATTTTTATTAAAAAAATCAAACGAGACTTTGGCAGGATTGATGAGTGATTTATTGCGAGAAATTCAGCAGATGAAATTCCTCACCACTTCGGGAGGACCAACGACAAGGCTTATCAATAAAGAAAAATTCAAAGCGATTGAAAACCGCTTTAAGAACCTATTAAAAGAGAATTAAAATGGCTTTAAACAAAGATAGATTAAAAGAAAAAATAAAACAAGCGTGGTTTTTAGAGATGGAGAATGAGGACGAAAACCAATTTTTAGACACCATCAGCGAAAAAATAGCCACTGCAGTGATAGAAGAAATCAAACAAATCACCATTACAGCGACTTGTCCCAATGGCAATATCACTATCATAAAAATAGAATAATGAACATCATAGTATTACACCATCAATCTTTTTTAGACCTTGCGATACAGCACACGGGGAGCGTGGAGAATGCCTTTCTACTGGCACTCCAAAACGGCAAAAGTTTAACCGATGATTTAGTAGCAAGAGAGCAATTATCTCTTGAAAACACTAAAAACAACAAAGATATTTTAAGCTATTACCAAAGCAAAAAACTTCAACCCGCCACAGGTGTGAGCCACACAGGCAATTCATCACTCCAACTGCAGGGGATTGGTTATTGGGTGATTTCTAATGAATTTAAAATAAGCTAAAAATGGCACGAACAATAGAACAGATTCAAAATGAGATATTAAAAGCCAAGGAGACAGAGGCCTCTCTCAATGGGTTAAATTCCACTTCCAAAGTAGCGATTTGGAGGCTCTGGGCATACATTACCGCCTTTGTAATTTGGACTTTGGAAAAAATCTTTGATGAGCATAAAAGAGAGGTTTCCGAAGCCTTATCCGAACAAAAACCCCACACAGCGAGATGGTATCGCAACAAGGCATTAGCCTTTCAGTATGGCTTTAATTTACACTCCGAGACCGATTTATTTAATAATACAGGAAAGAGCAAAGAAGAGATTGAAAACAGCAAAATCGTAAAATATTCTGCCGTTGTGGAGAGCGAAACCGAGAGCCGTCTCATCGTCAAGATTGCAACTGAACAGGGCGGAGAATTACAGCCGATTTCACAAGGTCAAAAAGCATCATTTGATGCCTATATAAATGAAATCAGAGATGCAGGAGTTCGTATTACAACCATCAACTATCTGCCCGATATTTTGAAACTTCAAATGAAAATCTACCGAGACCCGCTGGTTTTAAATGAAAATGGACAAAGTATCCTCACAGGAGAAAAACCTGTTGAAAAGGCGATTAAAGAGTATTTCAAAAAATTGCCATTCAATGGAGAATTGGTCTTGGCTCACTTGGTGGATGCCTTGCAACAAGTAGAAGGTGTGAAGATTCCGCACATCATTTTGGCTGAAAGCAAATGGATTGATGCGGGTGTGAATGATTATGGAAACTATCAACCCATTGAGGTCAAAACTATTCCGATAAGTGGATATTTCAAGATAGAAAACTTTGACAACATCAATTATATAGTTTGATTACAGGATTTAGCAATTTCTTGAATACAAACCATTTTGATTACAAAAATTGAAGACAAATGTGGTATAACTTAAATATCAATAAACTAACGGAATTATTAACGCCGACTTTTCTTCGTAAGGAAATAATGTTGGCGTGGTTAAGAGTTTTGCATTTTCCTTTGATAAAGGTCGTTGATGATTTTAATTTTAACCGCAATCAAAACCTTTACAACCTCGCTCACAATGGGCAGGTCTGTTATCTCCGAAAGGTTCTTAATGATAGATTTGATATAGCTCAAAGGCGGATAAAAATCATTGATGGAAACCAGTATAAAAGGGAATATATCTACACTGATGGCGAGAAAAAACCGAGATTTCTTGGCACAATATATCTCCGTGATGATGCCGATTATAGCGATACGGGAGTAGATTTTGTTGTTCTCATCCCAGCAGGATTAAACTATAACGACTACGAAATGAGAGCATTAATTGATTTTTACAAACTCGCTTCAAAACGATATAAAATACAAATAAAATGAACAAAATAAATTTCAATCAGACGGGAGGCTTTCCATTATCTGCGAACATCCTTGATGCCATGCAGTCGGCTTATGCTATCTTTAATCAATTGGGCTCTTTGGCAGGAAATAAAGCTATCATCAGCGGTTGCGAGCAACTCGGAAATACTGTTGCCGATGGAGTGATTTTTCTTAATGGCGAAATCTTACCTTTCAAAGGTGGAGCCATAGGCACTTCTGTCATTATCAAAGAAGAAAGCGAAAGCAGAGTTTTTGAAGATGGAACCACAAAACCTGTAATCTTCAAAAAATATGCAACATTCGGCAGTTCTTTACCTGAAAAAACTTTTGCTTGGACAGATTTTAAAAGGTTTGAAAATCTTATTGAAAACACCGAGAAAAATCTTGATTTTGAAAAAAGGTTAAAGGCACTTGAAACAAGAAAATCACCGATTCCGATAGGTCTCATTGCCATTTGGGGAAAACCAGCGAGTGAGCCGATTCCAGAAGGTTGGCAAGAATGCACGGATTTAAGGGGGAGATTCCCTTTAGGTTGGAACCCTGATGATGAAGATTTTAATCAATTAGGAAAAGAAGGTGGAGCAAAAACTCACACTTTAACCATTGATGAAATGCCAAGCCACAGTCATAAAGTTCCCATATTTGCAGGAGGCTCAGCTAGTGGAAACAGAGATGGACATCCTGATAACAGGATTGATAATGACAGAACGGTAGATTCTCATAGAGTGGGTGGAAATCAGCCACACAACAATATGCCTCCGTATAGGATTATTAAATACATTGAATTTATCGGATTTTAAAAAATTTCAAATCAAAAAATAAATCATGACAGAAAAGAATATTTTACAAAATTGGTTTGTAACAGGTGCCAAGCCTACGCAGGAGCAGTTTTGGGCGTGGCAGGAGAGCTATTGGCATAAGAGCGAAAGTATTCCTACGGAGAAAATATTGGGGCTTTCAGAGGTTTTAACAAATAAAGCTGATGTTGAAATGCTCCAACACAAAGCCAATCTTGACTCCTCCAATCTCACCAACGAGCATGTTCTCGCTTGGAAAAAAGCACTAGGCGTGGGAGAATTACCCACTAACATCGCCACAATAGATGAGGGCAATAAACAAGGCAACACCTACACCAAAGCAAGAGTAGATGAACTGCTGGAAAACAGTGGAAAAAATCTCGCCAATGCAGACCTGCAAATCCCAGCAGGTACCGTCAGAACTCTCGATGTTA
>CAUTLL010000051.1:0-7382 GCA_963539275.1 uncultured Flavobacteriaceae bacterium | reverse complement strand
CTTTTCTCTGAAACAGGTATTAAAATATGTGAAGGGCAACAAATGGACATCAATTTTGAAAAAGAAGAAAATGTCAATTTTGAAGATTATATCTTAATGATTACTTATAAAACCGGTGTTTTAAGTGCTGCAGCTTTGAAAATTGGAGCTATGATAGCACGGGCTTCTCAAAAAGATGCCGAAGCTATTTATCAATTTGGGAAGCACATAGGTATTGCTTTTCAAATGATTGATGATTATTTAGATATTTTTGGAAATCAAACCGATTTTGGAAAAAGACAAGCTGGGGATATTTATGAAAATAAGAAAACAATACTCTACCTTATTGCCCTAAAAAATGCTAATAATACAGAAAAACAAGAACTTCTAAAATGGTACAATCAAAAGGAAACATCATTGGAAAAAGTAGAACGAGTAACTCAAATTTTTCAGCAAACCAAAGCTGATAAAGAAGTTTTAGATTTGGTCAAAAAATATAATGATTTAGCAATTAAATTTTTACATCAAACTAGCCTAAATGAAGACAAGAAAAATATGTTTATTCATTTGGCTAATAATTTATTAAAAAGAACTATCTAAAATTAGCTTTATATGAAATTCCGTACAGAAGTAGAAATTATCAATTCTGAAAAAAAAATACAGATTTCCGATACTATTTTTTCTATTGGCTCTTGTTTTGCCACTGAAATATATCAAAAATTAGCTGATGGACAAATGCTTACACTTAACAATCCTTTTGGAACATTATTTAACCCTTGGGCTGTTAAAAATTGTATTCAACAAATTAATGAGCACAAAATCTACACCGAAGAAGATTTGGTTTTATATCAAAATGAATATTTAAGTCTTCACCATCACACATCTTTTAATAGTGATAATGCTGAACAAACTTTGCAAAAAATTAATCAGAATATAGAACAAAGTCATCAGTTTCTCCGCCATACAAAATGGGTAATCATTACCTATGGTACTGCATATGTTTATGAGTTTTTACCTCAAAATATTTTGGTTGCAAATTGTCATAAAATTCCACAAAAATTCTTCAATAAAAGATTTCTAACTCATGAAGAGCTTACAGCTTCTATGCAGGATACTATTTACTCTCTAAATTCGCTCTGTTCAGATAATGTTCAAATATTATTCACTCTCAGTCCTGTTCGCCATACTAAAGATGGCTTTGCTGAAAATAATTTAAGTAAAGCTAAATTGCTAACCGCCATGCATGAAGTCATCTCTAATTTTGAAAACTGCCATTATCTTCCTGTTTATGAAATTATTATGGATGACTTGAGAGGTTATAGGTTCTATAAAGAAGACCTTATCCACCCTAATAATCAGGCCATAGAATATATTTGGAATAAATTTGGAAAATCTTATTTTTCAAAAGAAACAAACGATTTCATTCAAGAAAACTTCAAAATAAAACAAGCCCTTGAACACCGACCTAAAAACGAAAATTCTCCTAAGTATAAAGAATTTTTAGCACAAATCAAAGAAAAAATAACATTACAACAAACCAAAGTTCAACATAAAATATTCAGATGATAGATACACATACCCATTTATACGCAGAAGAATTTGACTATGACCGTCACGAAATTATCCAAAAAGCAATAGTCAATGGCGTCAATCATTTCTTTCTTCCTGCTATAGATAGTCAAACCCATGAAAAAATGCTTAGGCTTGAAAAAAACTATTCTCATCTATTTTCTGCTATGATAGGGCTTCATCCTTGCTCTATAAAACCTGAAGACTGGAAACAGGAATTAGAAATCGTAAATAATTATCTCAATCAAAGAAAATTTTGTGCTATTGGCGAAATTGGAATTGATTTATATTGGGATAAATCTACTCTTGATATTCAAATTAAAGCTTTTGAACAGCAAATTGATTGGGCAATAGAAAGAAATCTACCCATCATCATTCATTCCAGAGAAAGTTTTGATGAAACTTTTGAGATTTTAGAACAAAAAAAATACCCTAATTTAAGGGGAATTTTTCATTGTTTTAGTGGCAATTTAGAACAAGCTCGGAAAGCAATTGACCTAAATTTTCTTTTAGGAATTGGAGGAGTAGTTACTTTCAAAAATGGGAAAATAGACCAATTTCTCCATGAAATTCCTTTAGATAAAATAGTTTTAGAAACAGATAGCCCTTACCTTGCCCCCGTTCCTCACCGAGGAAAACGCAATGATAGTTCCTATCTCCCATTAATTGCTGGTAAATTAGTAGACATTTATCAAAAAGATTTTTCAGAAATTGACAAAATTACCACTGAAAATGCAAAAAGAATTTTTAACCTTCAATGATAAAAATAGATTTAACTATTTAAGGTAAAAACCTATAATCAGTATTTGAAATTTATTTTATTCAAATTTTCTTCTCCTCCAATAGAAAAATATCACTCCCAATCCTGCTATAATTCCTAATGGTAGAAGTAGATTAAACCACTGCCAAAAAGTGCGTTCATCATCTATTCTTCTTCTATCTAAAAGTCTATTTTCTATGCTTCGGCTACGAAGAGAAATTAAATTGTCATCATCTAAAAGATAATCCAAAGCATTACTCAAAAACTGCTCGTTTCCATAATGCTGATTAGTCAACAAATCCTCACCCAAAGGTAAAGGTTCACCTTTTAAAACAGCATTCCTAGCTACATCACCATCAGAAATTACAATCATCTTGTTATTTTTACTTTTGCTAATAAAATTTGGAAATTCATTTCGCTCACTTCTATTAGCATAAGCAGAAGTAAATTCTCCTTGAAGTGCTACCGCAAAAATCTTTGGGGTAGAGGGTCTTTCCATAATAGTTAAACTATCTAGATTTTGTATTTCATTAAGTTCCACATAATTAGGAAGAGATTTTACATTTGTCAATTTACTAGATTCAAAAAGGACTTCTGTTTTAATTCCTCTTCTCCCCAAAGTATCTATTGCTGTAGGAAATTCAAATTTCACAGGATTAATATTTTTAGTAATAGGATTCTGATTCTCACTAATCCCCAACGGAAAATATGGCCAAAGCAAACTCGCATATTGCGGGTTTCCTGCCACTTCTCCGACAACTATTCTTCTCAAAGCAGATTTTTGCAAATCCTTTACCAAAGCAGTATTAATTCTCAAACCATAATTAAACATAAAATCTGTTAAATTAAGATCTTGTGGATATGCCATAATTTTTTTTGCATGAAAAAGAGTGTCCATATCCGCATTTACAGCATCTAACATCCATAGAGTTTTTCCCCCATTCATAATATATTGATCCAATACCAATTTTTCTTGATTTGTGAAGGCTTTTCTAGGTTTGGCAATTACCAAAGCATCCATAGTTTTTAACTTTGGAAAATCTTCTTTACTAATTTCCTTTTTATTAACTGGAATTATCGGACCTATATTATAATTCTCCAATGCCATTTGAAGAAATCCTTGAAATTCCATCGGTTTCAACTCATCGTGATTAACCAAAAAACCAATATTTTTTCTCTGCTCGGCAACTATTGTTTTAATCGCCGAAATGAAATTATACTCTAGATTTTCTATAGATTTATTTAACTGTTCAGAAGCATCTATTCCTGTCTGCTGAATTATCAAAGGTATAGACATACCATAAGAATTATACTTCACAGCCGCATAAGGAAATAAAACTATTTCTGTTATTTTTCCATCTCGCATATCTGGCAAAATAGAAGGTTGCATTCCCATAGCTTGTAGAGTATCCTGCGAAATTTTCTCCTTAATAGGATCGATGAATTTATAATCTATTTTAGGATTAATCTTTCTAAACTCTTCTAGAAAAAATTTAGTTTCGTTTTGTAATTGTCTAAAACTTGCAGGGAAATCTCCATCAAGATATACCTCTAGCATCATTGGATTTTTTACAGATTTCAGCGTTTTTATCGTTGCTTCCGTAAGGGTATATCTTTTTTCTTGTGTTAAATCAAATCTCACAGAAAAAAGCCCTAATGCTCCTAATAACAAGAAAATTAATATCCCTATGTATGTAAAATTATACTTTTTCATCTCTTCAGAAACTATTTTTTTCTTTCAACAAAATATATTGCCAATTTTAAACTTAAAAATATGATTAACGCAAAATAAAAGATATCGCTAATATCCACCAGCCCTCTCGTAAAAGTATTATAATGATAATAAAATCCTAATCTTTGTAGAATATAATCCGCTCCTCCCAATAATTTATAAGAAGCCAATTGCTCCACTCCAAAATATAAAAAAAAGCATGAAAATACACCGACTAAATATGCTATTACCTGATGAGATGACAGCGATGATGACAAAATACCCACCGCTGAAAATGTAGCTATCAGTACTAACAATCCTCCATATCCTCCTAATATCATTCCTAAATCTAAATTCCCTTCTGGAATACTTAAAGTATATAGCGTATAAAAATAAACCCACGAAGGTAATACGCATAATATACCAATAATCCATACTGATAAAAATTTTCCTACAATGATTTCATGCATTTTCAAAGGTTCTGAAAACAACCAGCTTAGTGTCCCCGATTGCTGTTCTTCTGCCAAAGATTTCATACTCAAAGCAGGAATAATAAACATCAATAACCATGGTACCAATATGAAGTAACTCTGCATAGAGGCACTTCCTATATCAAAAAAATTGAAATTATTTTCAAAGAAAAATAAAAACAATCCGCTAACCAAACTAAATACCGCAATAATTACCCACGCACTCCAGTTCCCTAAATACGACCAAAGTTCTTTTTTTAAAACTGCCTTCATCTCATTTTCTTTTTAATTCAAATATACTTCATATTTATTCAATCCACTAAAAACCTCTAAAATATCCTGATTAATATTTACTTGATATTGCATAGACATAAACTCTATCGTACTATTATCCGTTGGATTTTTTATACAAAAACTCAATTTTTGTTCACCTTTATGATTGAGTAGCTCATTTCTAAAAAACTCTACATCTTCTTTTCTCAAATCCTGAACAGACATCACCACAGTCATAGATTTAGCGTATTTTTCAAATGTATCTCTTAATTCTAAAACATCATTAATATTGATAAAGCATCTCCCATCTGCAAGAACAGCAAACTTAATCTTTAAAATAACAAAACGATGCAAAGCCAATTTATCCTTTAATCTCATATAATCCCTATCTCCTAAACGGAAAGAACAAGCCCCAGTGTAATCCTCCAAGGTTAAAAATGCCATTTTTTCTCCACTATTAAAACCATCTTTGATAGTATAATCCGTAATTAACCCCGCCACAGTAAACTCCTTTCCTCCTCGTTCTCTATTCTGCCTATCCTTCCATGAGTTTTTATCTTGGTTAGAGTTTGCCTTATACTCAGCTATTGCTACCGATTTATATGCTTCCAATTCATCGAGATTTAAAAAATTAAATTCTCCTTTGGGTTCTGCTATCTTTATGCTTTTCTCCTCTACTTCATTTTCTTCATCAAAATCTTCTAAAATCTCAATATCAGATATTTCATCATCTATATTATCTATTTTATTCTCATTTTCAATATCAAAAATTTGTTTTTCCAAAATATTTTTTTTACTTAAAACCCCTTGTAAAAACTGATACTGATACTTAAATTCATCCATCGGATGAGCCGAAATATAAAACCCTACAATTTCTTTTTCTTGGTTCAATTTATATAAATTTTGCCACTCTTGGCATGGTAATATTTTGGGTTGCTCTACTTGAACCTCATCTGCAAAATCTGCAAAAAGAGAATTTTCTACAGAATTTTTATTCTCTTTGAAACTTTGCCCATAGCGAATAAGTTTCTCTATATTCGTTCTTCCCTTATCATCCATAGCAAAATATTGAGCTCTATGGTAAGAATCTAACTCATCAAAGGCACCTGCCTTAACCAAACTCTCCACCACTCTTTTATTGATTTGCATCCCCGACACTCTCTCAAAAAAATCATAAATATTTTTATATTTACCATGCTCTCTTTCTTTATTAATCACTTCTGAAGGACCTTCACCAATACCTTTAATCGCCCCTAAACCAAAACGAATTTGCCCCTTCTCATTTACAGAAAATTTATACTGACTCTCGTTGACATCAGGCCCTAAAACATCCACTCCCATAGCTTGGCAATCCTCCATAAACATAGTAATTTGAGCCGTATTATTAATATTATTGCTCATCACACTTGCCATATATTCGGCTGGATAATTCGCTTTAAGGTAAGCCGTATGATACGCTACCAAGGCATAACAAGTAGAATGTGATTTATTGAATGCATACTCAGCAAAAGCTTCCCAGTCTTTCCAAATTTTCTGCAATTTTTCTTCATTTAAATTATTCGCCTTTCCACCTTCTATGAATTTCGGGAACATCTTATCCAAGACATCTCTCTGTTTTTTCCCCATTGCTTTACGCAAAGTATCGGCTTCACCTTTCGTAAAGTTTGCTAATTTTTGAGATAGCAACATTACCTGCTCTTGATACACCGTGATACCATAAGTTTCCTTCAAATATTCCTCTGTTTCTGGCAAATCATATTCAATTTCTTCCAATCCATGTTTTCTATTGATAAATTTCGGTATATACTGAATAGGCCCTGGTCTATAAAGAGCATTCATCGCAATCAAATCCGCAAAAACAGTAGGTTTCAGCTCTCTCATATATTTTTGCATCCCTGCACTTTCATATTGAAAAATCCCTATCGTTCTCCCCTCTTGGAAAAGCTGATAAGTTTTTGCATCATCTAACGGAATTTCATCAGGATTAATCTCTACTCCATGCCTTTCTTTAATCAGTTTTAAAGCATCTTTAATAATCGTTAAAGTTCTCAAACCAAGAAAGTCCATTTTCAAAAGTCCTGCACTTTCTGCCACCGAGTTATCAAATTGTGACACCAAACTATCGGCATCTTTCGCTGCAATAGAAATAGGCACCAGATTAGAAATATCTTCGGGTGTAATAATCACACCACAAGCATGAATTCCCGTATTTCGGATACAACCTTCCATTTTTTTTGCCGAATCCAAAACAGCAAACCGCTCATCATTTGGATTTTCTAAAACAGATTTCATCTCATCTACCAAAAGCTTATCCTCATCTTTTAGCTTATCATATTTTGACAAAGCTTTAGCGATATTCATTCCTGGCACTGATGGAATTAATTTCGCAATATTATTAGTCTCAGGAATAGAAACATCCAATACCCTCCCTGCATCTTTTATTGCCGACTTCCCTCCTAAAACCGAATAAGTGATAATCTGAGCCACATTGGTTTTTCCATATTTTTCTATTACCCATTTGATGATTCTATCCCTTCCTTCATCATCAAAATCTATATCAATATCGGGCATTGAAATACGCTCTGGATTAAGAAAACGCTCAAAAAGGAGATCATATTTA
>CAUTLL010000050.1:0-7388 GCA_963539275.1 uncultured Flavobacteriaceae bacterium | reverse complement strand
GCTTAAAGTAAGTCCCAATAGTGTAATGAATATTTTTTTCATTTTATTCGAAAAATAGCGTTGAAACTATATTTTTAGTGTTAAATCAAACTACAAAATTACATTTTTTAGATTAAATAATGGAAATTGAAAGGCAGGAATTTTCTACATCTATATTATTATAGCATTTTTCTATCCATTTTCTCCCATTTTGGGCATAAAAAACACTAAAATTATATACACGCTCTTGCCAAATACCTTTGGGGTGTATGTCTATATATAATTGGCTTATTCGGGTATATTTTTCATGTTGTTTTATTTTTTCTGCTCGTAATAAGCGTTTTTTCATTCGGGTATAAGATTTTAGTTGCCGAGTTTCTTCCGCCTCTATTAAGTTACGGAATGTTTTATCCGTAAGAGATGATTTTTCTTTTAGTAATATGAAAGCATTTTTGATTTCTTTTTCTTTTTGCTCAATGATTTCTAATAATTCAGATTCATGAAGAAGTTTATCCTTCATGATTTGAGGGAAATTTTGGAAAAAATCTTCAATTTTTAATCCTGATTTTTCTATTTTCATAGAAGTTTTTTCACTTAAAAATAGCATAGAATTTCTTGGGATTAATAAAGGAAAAGGAAGTTTGATTTCGTTAAAATAATCTTTAAGTTCCAGCCAATACATAATCTCGGCATTCCCACCAATGTAAGCGATGTTTGGCAAGATTTTTTCTTGATAAATAGGACGCATCAAGGCATTTGGTGAAATATTTTCCATTTTCTCCAAAAGTTCATTAGCTTCAAAAACTAAATCGGTATCCACAATTTGATATTTGTTATCTATTTTTTCTATTCTATTTCGGGTTTCCGAGATGTAAAATAGATTTGTTTCTCTTGGATTTACTTGAACTTTTCCGTATTTTTCAGTTAAGCATTGTATTTCTTTTTCAGTGGATTTTTTCAAAGATTGATAGAGGAGCTCATCTGTGAAAATGTTTCGCATTTGTTCTTTTAGGATAGGATTATTACCATCTATTATAAGTAATCCATATTCACTGAAAAGTCTATTGACAAGTAGTTTTGTGGCTTGTGTTAAAGAATTTCCTATTTGGTAGGCTTCTTTAAGCCAAAGAATAAGTTCTGTACCGAAAACATCATCTTTAAATTCTTTTTCAAAATCTTGGATAAAATGATTTTCTTCAATTTTAATTCTTCCTACTGGACCTCCTGATTTTCCTGAAATTTGATATTGATGATTTTGGGTGTTGAAATTGTTGATTTCTTCAAAATCATGATCTTCTGTAGCCAACCAAAATATAGGAACAAATTTGAAGTGTTCAGAATTCTGGTTAAGAAAATGAGTGGTTTTTATTGTTTGTAAGATTTTGTAAATGAAAAAACTTGCACCAGAAAATAAATTTAATTGATGCCCTGTCGTAATGGTAAAAACATGCTCTTGTTGAAGTAAGGCTATATTTTCCTTTTGTTTTGGTGATAGTTTTAAATCCTGCATCTGTTCGGTAAGAACTTGATGTAGAATTTCTCTTTGAGTAGAAGAAAATGAGTTTTGTTTTTCCTCAGCTTTTTTTACAGCGTTAGGCAAGGAAAATCTTATAGGAGAATATTTTTCTTCAGTTAGAAAATCCTTTATTAATGCAGGAATATGATAAATATCTGTAAAATTTATTTTGTGATAATTCATGATGTGAAATTGTTATTTTAGCTTTTGGTTTTAATGAAATAAGTACCAAACAATTCCTAAATTTAGCCTGAAATCAGCAATAGGATAGAATGGTGCAGTAAAAGATTTATTTTTAGTTATAGAGGTGTTGAAATGTTGTGCTTCAGCGTAGATAAGCATTCTTTTTACTTTGAAATTGATATAAGCATCAGCAATGGGATGTCCGCCAATATTATTGCTATTAGATGATAATACAAATTCATTCAGAATAGGAAAATACTCTCTTGAAACAAATTTTGAAAAGTAATAAGCCTTAATTCCTGTTTGTATTTCAGCTGCTTTTTTGAATATTTTGTTTTGGTGATAAATATTTGCTCTTCCGATAAATGATGGTAAAGGAAGTAACTCTTTATTGTTCATGACGCTTTGGAAGTGCAATTTAGTATTGAGGTGAAATTTACCATAATTAAAAGTCGCCTCCCCACCAATTTGAGAAATATTTATAGAAGAAGAGCTTTGTTGAGGCATTTTATTGATATTAAAATATGCCATTTGGTCAATTCTGAAATAATTTGCAAATAATCTGGTATTGAACCATTTTAGCTGAATATCTGCACCTAAATTTAAGATGTTTTGATTTTTAAAATCGGTAAATGAGTAGTTGTAATCTTCATAAAATGATGCATTCATCAGATAGTTGAAAGATGGAGCAGAAGATTTTAGATTTAGGTGAGTATTCAGAAAATAATCCTTTATGGGTTCAAAAGATATTTGGTTTTTAGAGTTGATATAGTTACCAAATTTAGTTCCGTTAGAGATTTCTAAGGAAGAATTTAAATCAAATCTATTCCAAATTTTTAAGGCAATGTTTCCTATAATTCCGATGCGATTTTCTTTCATCAAATTACCAGCAATAGCTCCATTGATGATGATAGGTGTGCCTGTTTCAAACCGAATGTTTTGATAATGGATACCCGCCTCGGCTTTGAATTTCTTTTGGTCGAAAGCTAAACTCAAAGTGTTGCTGAAATTTTTGGATTGCTTGTATGTATTTGTAGTGTAATCATTTATCAATGCCGATGAATAGTAATTTTCATTATTTTCTTGGGTATAATTAAAGCGGTTTGATTGATGATAAAGAGTGTGTTTTATTTTAAATGGAAATTTTTCTGCATTAAAAGGAGTTAAAATATGGCTGAAATAATACCTTCTAGCCATAAATTTGGAGTAAGTATTATATAAATTGATGGTCAAACTTTCTCTATTATTGAAGCGAGAATCTCCGCTAATGAAATTTTCTAAATTTGCGAGACCTCCATTTTCTTCATTGGAAATATTTTGATGGATATAATGGGTGAAAATTTCATATCTTCCGTTTTTAGAAAGATAGTGTGCAGAAAAAATAGAATTATTAGATGATGCCAAATCTCTTTGGTAAAATCCTTGAGATCTTAATCCCATGTATTCTATAGCAAAATTGAATCTTTTTCCTATATTTTGGGTATAGGTAGATTGTAATGTCCCTCCATTATTGTATCCGTTATGATAATGAAAAACGGTGGTAGGTGTTTTTACATCATAATATTTAATGTCTTTAATACCTAAAAAAGTAAAGGATTTTTTGGTTGGGAGAAGTGCCAAATCTTCTTCTGAATTGGTTTCATAGATTAATTGTTGAAATCCACTTCCCATGTTAGAAAATTGGATTTTTCCGAAATTATCCTTGTTGTTAAATTGTGTAAATTGATAATATTTATCAATGGTAAAAGTAGTGTCAAAGACTTTCTTTTCTGAAAACTGTGTGCGATATTGATAATCATTGATAGTAGGCTTAAAGATTTTGATAGAGTCCTTATTCCCATTATCAATAATAATTTCTGAGTCTGTAATTTGTGCTTGTCCCCAAATTCCAATAAACAGCATAAAAAAAATGTACCTCATAGTAAACTTATGAGGTACAAATGTAAGGAAAACAAAGGTTATATAAAATATTATTACATAAACTAAGGGTTAGAAACACTTTTATTTGCATTTAACTCAGCTTGAGGAATCATAAAGTTAAATTTAGAGTCCCCTGCTGTAATATTTAATTGTCCAGAAGAATAATGATTTGTTCCGCTATATTTCCTATCAAGTGAAACACCCCATCTTTTCTGATCAAAGAAGTTCTGTCCTTCACCCCAAAGTTCAATTCTCTTATTAACCATAATTTCTTCTAAAAGAGTATTTCCTGTACTAGTAGATTTAACATAACTAGGGTCTCTTTTTGACATAATATCATAAAGAACATCTTGAGCTTGCGTATTGCTACCCAATCGTGCATAAGCTTCTGCTTCTATAAAATACATTTCTGCTGCCCTCATATAGACATAATCTCCTACAAAACTAGATCCAGATGCATCTTGAAATTTAAGGTTAGAATATTGTGGTAATTTAACAGGTTTTGTAAAATTGATCTGAGTAACAGTTGTATCACTACCTAAAAACCACTGCCTTCTATAATCTGTCGCGGAAATTTTATCATATAATCTCTTATCGATCATTTTTTGCACCCCTAAACCGGCATATCCCCTATTCATATTACTCATATGAGAGAAAAATGATGCATAAATAGTAGATGTAGAACCATCTATATCAGCCCCCCACATCCATTCTGGATTACTGATATCATCAAAACCATCCATCAGTTGAGCTGCAGACATTGGAGTGTATCCTTGTCTAGCTTCATTTGCATATTGGGCTGCAAGAGCATAATTTTTCGCCTCCATATAATATCTTGCCAAAAATCCTGAAACAACATTTTTATTAATTGACTGTTTATCAGATCTTTTATACCCTGTCAAAAGATTATATGCTTCTTTCAAGTCTGTTTCTATATAGCCCATGACAGTAGAAGACGGAACTCTAGCATTACTATTAACAGACTGTGAATAATATGGTATCCCCAATCCGTCTGCTCCATATAATCTAACCAAATCTAAATACGCTAACGCTCTCATAGCAAGAGCCCTTCCTCTCATTTGTTTAGCTTCTGTATTAGTTGAAGTAGAAGGTAGTGAATTTAGTATAAGATTCATATTGTAAACTACTTTATAATAAAATGTCCATACCCACTCATTAGAGTGAAAATCTACATCTCTTGAACGATATGTATAATATGTAGTTGCAAAATGTGGATACTTTGATGAATAAATCGCTGCATCATTGGTCATAAATTCCATACCAAGTAGGATAGACATATATCCAAATCTTTCATGTGATCCTCCAAAAGCAACCATATATTTATTATTTCCTGACTCAAAACCACCAGTAATAGAAGAAGCCTTTTCTGGAAACTTAGCAATAAGTTCAGAAAGTTGGTCTTGAGACACTTGGTTTTGTGCAGAAGAATCTAACAAGTTATCTTCATCTCTACACCCTATAAGTATAGAGGATACTGCCAATAATGAGAAAATTATCTTTTTCATTTATTTATATTTTTAATTAAAATGATACATTAACACCTAAAGCAATTGTACGAATAGGAGAATAATTATTTGATGAAAGACCTGAAACACTTTGTCTAGGATCATATCCTCTTCTCTTAGACCATACATAAATATTATCTGCTGTCGCATAAACTCTAATATTGTCAATTCCTGCAACATTTACCATATCTTTGTTTATAGTATAGCCCATACTTATATTCTGCAAACTAATATAATCACTTTTTATTAAGCCCATAGTAGAAGTATTATAGTGCTTCTTTGTATCTCCTGGAAGGATTACAGGTAACTGAGCTCCAGTATTGTCATAACTCCATGTAGACGCATAATCTTTATGAAAGTTTTGTCCCGTTGTTCCTTTCATTGAAGTCATCCATACACTATCATACCCCCAGCCACCAAACTGATAGGAGAAATTAACAGCAAAATCAAAATTTTTATATGCTATATTAGCTCCAAAACCTCCATAAAACTTAGGCACTGCTGATTTTCCAGTATCTACAAGTGTTGCTTTACTATAATCCTCTGTAGTAGAAACGGTTCCTGTAGCCGGATCAACATAAGTAAATAAAGCAGCCCCTGTATTTGGATTTACACCAACAAATTCTTGCAATCTCCAAGTATATCTTGTATTTCCTGCTTTTAGTAAATAATTACTATCAATAACTTCATCTTGAGATAATCTAAGTATTTTATTTTGCAAATAAGTAGTATTTCCAGTTATACTCAATGAAAAATTATCATTTCTTAAAACATCTACCTTTGTACTCACCTCAACACCTCTATTTACCATATCTCCTACATTCTCAGGCATAGACTTAAATCCTTCAGATAAAGGTAGTGGCTTCATAAACAGCATGTCATAAGATTTTCTATTAAAGTACTCCGCTTCTATACTCCATCTATTATTAAATAAATCTAAATCAAATCCTACATTGAAGTTTGCATTTTTTTCCCAAGTAATATTAGGAATTCCTTTAAATACTTGATTTAATGATATAATTGTATTATTTGAATCAAAAGTCTTCGTTATTTCAAATAAATTTACATATGGTGTTGCGAAATAAGATTCCTTGTCTCCACTATTTAGATTATCATTACCTTGCTCTCCATAGGAAACTTTCAATCTCAAATTATTTAACCAACTTACCTTAGACAAGAAGCTTTCTCTAGAAACTACCCATGCCCCACCAATTCCAAAGAATGTTCCCCATCTATTGTTAGGGTGAAAACGAGACGAACCATCTCTTCTAACATTAGCATTAACAAAATATTTGTTTTTATAATCCAGATTCAATCTTCCAAAATACCCTTCAACAGAATAAGGAACGCCATAACCACTTGCATCATTCAAAATCCCATAATGATTAATATATGAACTACTAGTTAGCAAACCATTTTGAGCTGATACAGATAAGTAATCATAGTTATACTTCATTGTTTCGTGCCCTGCCATCGCTTGAAGTCCTAAATTATTTGCCAAAAACCTTCTATCATACGTTAATACTTGCTGATTTGTGATAGAAAAAGTATTTGCACTCTCACTTGTAAGCCTTCCATTTACTCCATTTGCATCTCCATACAAAGATGTATCTAAACTCCCACTTCTATAATTCATGAACTCTCCTGTCAAAGTGTAAGTGAAATCAAGTCCTTTCAATATATTAAAAGTAGCATATGCACTACCATAAATTTGATTTGTTGTATTTTTCTTAACATCTAGTAATGCTGTCGCATATGGGTTCTGCATTGCCCCATAAGGCCTAGTAACACCTCCATTATAAGTACCATTACCATCATCATATGCTCTATCTCCATTAGATAAATATGATGGTGTTCCATCTTGCTTATACGCATATACAGGATAGATAGGCGCGATACTTCTTGTCCAACTAAAAGGATTAGCTATAGATGATGAACCATTATATCCATCAGGAGCATTCTGTATCATATAAGTATATGCTAGATTTCCGCCAAATTTAAGCCTATTTCCCGCTTTAGAATCTATTTTTAAGCGGGAGGTCATTCTCTCAAATTTAGAGTTCACCATATATGTTTCATTTGACTCATACCCTAATGAGAAGAAATGGGATGTAGACTCATTCCCCCCAGAACCACTAAAATATGTATTTTGGAAAAAGCCATTTCTAAATAATTTTTTAGCCCAACTATCTTGATAAAGAATCTGAGCATCTGGATTAAATTTACCATCACTTCCGATAATCTGATTTCCCTCTACATTTGTT
>CAUTLL010000049.1:0-7412 GCA_963539275.1 uncultured Flavobacteriaceae bacterium | reverse complement strand
TTCCTAAAAACCAACAACCTATTTTCTTTTCTGGTGCTACTGGCGAAGGACTTATTGAACTAAAAGACATTATTTGGAAATATCTTCATGGTTAAAATTATAGTATGGAAATAGAAAATACGCAAATATACACTGCAAAAGATTTTGCCTCTGATCAAGATGTAAAATGGTGTCCCGGGTGTGGAGATTATTCAATTTTAAAACAAGTGCAAAGCATTCTTCCTGAAATTGGGGTAAAAAAAGAGAATATGGTCTTCGTTTCAGGAATAGGTTGCTCTTCTCGGTTTCCGTATTATATGAACACTTACGGAATGCACAGTATTCATGGTAGAGCTCCTGCCATTGCCACTGGGGTGAAATTAGCCAATCCAAACCTCAATGTATGGATTATCACAGGAGATGGAGATGGATTGAGTATAGGAGGAAATCATTTTATTCATCTCATGAGAAGAAATTTAGATGTCAATGTACTTTTATTTAACAATGAAATTTATGGCTTGACAAAGGGGCAATATTCTCCTACTTCTCATAAAGGTTTGAAAACTAAATCTTCTCCATTTGGAGTGATTGACCAACCTTTTAATCCTCTAAGTTTAGCCTTAGGAAGCGGTGCTACTTTCGTGTCTCGTGCATTGGATAGAGAGCCTAAAAATCTACGAAATGTACTTTTAGAAGCACAAAATCATAAAGGTACTTCATTCATTGAAATTTACCAAAATTGTATTATTTTCAATGATGGAGTTTTTGATGAATTTACGAATAAAGCCACCAAAGATGATGCAAATCTCTATTTAGAACAAGGTCAACCTTTGAAGTTTGGAAAAGATTTATCCAAAGGAATTATTTTAGAAGATTTAGAGCCTAAAATCATTGATATTGCCGAAAACACAGATGAAAATCAACTTTGGATTCATGATGAAGGCAATATCTTAAAAGCCCAAATATTAGCAAAATTTGGTTTTGATGAAGAATTTATAGATTTCCCAAGACCTTTCGGAATTCTTTATAAAAAATCTAAACCTACTTATGATGAAGTATTTACTCACCAAGTAGATAACATCAAGAAAAAGCCTGATATGCAAAGTATTCTTAACGGAAAAATCACTTGGAATAATGAATAATCGCCAAATCTTAATTTAAGATATGGCGATTTTTTCTAACTCAATCCACTAATATTCCCATCTTTGTCTATATGCATATTCTCTGCCATTGGTACTTCGGGAAGACCAGGCATACGCATAATATCACCTAAAATCGGAATAATAAATCCTGCTCCTGTTGCAAATTCAAAGCCCCTTACTGTAACATCAAAATCCGTAGGTCGCCCAATTTTTTTCTCATCATCACTCAATGATTTTTGAGTTTTTGCGATACAAACCGGTAGCTGTTCAAACCCTAAATCTTTTATAATCTTTAAATCTGATTTTGCTTTTTGAGAATAAATTACTCCTTTTGCCCCATAAATTTTTTGTGCAATAATTTCTATTTTTTGCTCTATACCTTGTTCTAAAGAATATAAAAATTGGAAATCTCTTTTTTGAGTTTCAATACTTTCTATTACAGCATTAGCTAAATCTTTCATTCCTTCTCCACCAAGAGTAAATTCATCGGCAAGGACTGCCTTTACTCCTATTTTTTCACACTCACTTTTTAGATATTGTATTTCTTCTTCGGAGTCCGTAGCAAAATGATTGATAGCTACCACAGGCTTTAAACCATAGTTCTGAGCATTTTCTATATGCTTAAATAAATTCTGAATCCCTTTTTTCAGGTGTTCCAAACTTGGCGAACCATATTCATTCTTTTTAGCTCCTCCATGGTATCTCAATGCTCTAATTGTTGCCACAATAACATACGCACTTGGTTCTAAATTACCATATCTACACTTGATATTTATGAATTTCTCTGCTCCTAAATCTCCTCCAAACCCTGCTTCTGTTACCACATAATCTCCCAAAGAAAGCCCCATTTTGGTGGCAATAATCGTATTCGTTCCTTGGGCAATGTTCGCGAAAGGCCCTCCATGGAGAATTGCAGGATTGCCTTCCAGAGTCTGCACAAGATTAGGTTTTATCGCATCCTTTAATAAAATCGCCATCGCATTTTCAGCTTTTAAATCTCTGGCAAAAACAGGCTTTTTATCATAAGTATATCCAATGAAAATATTCCCCAATCTCTTCTTCAAATCCTCAAAATCTTGGCTCAAACAGAGAATTGCCATCACCTCCGAAGCAGGTGTGATGTTAAACCCTTCTTCGCGAACCACCCCATTTTTATCCCCAAGACCTACCACTATTTGTCGCAAAGCCCTATCATTCATATCCATAACCCTTTTCCAGACAATGGTCTTAGGATTGATGTTAAGATTGTTATCTTTATTTTGAAGATTATTATCTATCAATGCAGAGAGTAGGTTATTCGCTTTTTCTACCGCCGAAAAATCTCCTGTGAAATGCAAATTAATATCTACCATAGGGATTACCTGTGCATATCCTCCCCCAGCAGCTCCACCTTTTACCCCAAAAACAGGGCCTAAACTCGGCTCACGAAGGACTAATACCGCTTTCTTTCCGATTTTATTCAATCCATCACATAGACCTACCGAAACCGTAGTTTTACCTTCCCCAGCAGGAGTGGGATTTATCGCTGTTACTAAAATCAATTTAGATTTCTTAATTTTATCTTCATTGATGTAATGGAGTGGAATCTTAGCTTTATGCTTACCATAAAATTCCAAATCATCTTCTTCAATATTAATTTTCTTTGCGATTTCTCTGATGTGCTTAATGTCTGCACTCTGTGCGATTTCTATATCCGTAGGGAATGCCATAAGTTTTAATATTTTAAGTTGATTATTTTTAATTGTTATGAAACCAATATTTATTACTTATAAAAAATACAAAAACCACACTCCACAAGTGCAGTTTTTGTGCTTACATTATTTTTTATCCTCAATACCAAACTCTCTCCAAAGCTCCTGAGGAACACTTAATTTGATATACTTCTTCAAAAGAGTATAAATTTTTATCATTTCATCTGTCGTAGCATCTATCTGTGCTGTCTTTTCTTTTAAGAGTGCTTTCAGTTTCTCTTGCTCTGCATTTTCCGTTCCTGCTTTGGCATTCAATTTTGCCAAGTCAGTTACCTGTTGTTTCGTAATACCTATTGGTAGATTTTCTTCCCTACCCTCCAAGCCTTTTACTAGTAACTGAACTCTATTCATATATTCAGCAAATGTTCTCGTAGCCATGATTTTTATTTGTTTTTATTTTATTTCGCTATCAAATTTATTGAATATCATCTTACCAAACAAATTTTTAATCTTATAATTTTAATTTGTCATCTTACAATTTCTTTTTGTAAGATAGCATTAAATCATTGCAATATTACAAAGAGCTTTTATCATCTTACAATTTTAATTTGTTACCTTACAATTTCTTTTTACAAGATAACATTTCATTAGTGTAACATTACAAAAAGTTTTTGTTATTTCGTTTTCTTTATTTTTATCATTAGTTTTTATAAAAGAAAATTCCCACTAAACAGCGGGAATTTTTCTCGCCAAAGATTATTTTTCTTCGTTGGCGTTATCTTGTTTTGGTTTATCTTCTTTTTTCTCTGGCTTTGGAGATTTTGGTAATAAAACTTTTCTTGAAAGTTTCATTTTCTTACGATCATCATACCCCATGAACTTCACCTCTACCTCATCACCCTCTTTATAAGGCACTTTTTCGGTTCTCTTCCAATCTATTTCAGAAATGTGAAGTAGCCCTTCTGTTCCTTTGGCTAATTGAACGAATGCACCGAACTCCATTACCTTAACTACTACACCTTTATAAACCTCTCCTACTACTGGCACGAAAGTAATTTCGTTAATCTGAGCAATCGCCTGATTGATTTTCTCTCTATCCGTACCAGAAATCTCAATATGACCGATTTCTCCCTTTTCTTCTATGGTAATGACCGTATCAGTATCTTTCTGTAACTGCTGAATAATCTTACCACCAGGCCCTATCACTGCACCTATAAAATCTTTAGGAATCTCCATCATTACTAACTTCGGAGCGTGAGGTTTTACATCTTCATTTGGTTTATTGATGGTCTTCATCATCTCACCCATGATGTGTAATCTTCCATCTTTTGCTTGCATTAAGGCTTGTTCCATGATATCCATCGTAAGCCCTTGGATTTTAATATCCATTTGACAAGCGGTAATTCCTTTTTCCGTTCCTGTTACCTTAAAGTCCATATCACCTAAATGGTCTTCATCTCCTAAAATATCAGAAAGAACCGTCCATTTTCCTGATTCTTTATCAGTAATCAACCCCATCGCAATACCAGAAACAGGCTTCTTCATCTGAATACCAGCATCCATCAAAGCCAATGTCCCTGCACAAACAGTTGCCATAGAAGAAGAACCATTAGACTCTAAAATATCTGAAACCACTCTAATAGTGTAAGGATTATCCTCAGGAATCATTACTTTTAATGCTCTTTGAGCCAAATTACCATGCCCAATTTCTCTCCTTGAAGTTCCTCTTAAAGGTCTTGCCTCACCTGTTGAAAATGGAGGGAAGTTATAATGCAAGAAAAATCTTTCATCATGCTGAGTAATCACGGAGTCTATTCTATTCGCATCAAGTAATGAACCTAATGTTACCGTAGTTAAGGACTGAGTTTCTCCTCTTGTAAATATAGAAGAACCGTGTGCTGCAGGTAAATAGTCTACCTCACACCAGATAGGTCTGATTTGCTGATTATTTCTACCATCAAGACGGATATTTTCATTCAAAATCAACTGACGCACCGCCTCTTTTTGCACATCATGGAAGTAGATTTTCGCTAAATCTCCCTTCTCTTCTAACTCTTCTTCTGTATATTTTTCCAAAAATTCATCTACTACCGCAGAGAATTTTTCTGCTCTCTCCTCTTTTGCACTTGGAGTTTTTGCAATATCATAATATCTCTGATAAGCATAATCCCAAACTTCTTTTCTCAAATCCTCATCATGAGTTTCATGACAATATTCCCTCTTCGTTTGAGCTTTTTCTATTTTTGATGCTAATCTCTCTTGTGCTTCAATCTGAACCTTAATCTCCTCATGAGCAAAAGAAATTGCCTCTATCATTTCTTGTTCTGTAATCTCATCCATCTCTCCCTCTACCATTACGATAGAGTCTTTAGATGCACCTACCATAATATCCAATTCTACTCCCTCTTGTAAAGTTTCCCAACTTGGATTGATTGATAGCACTCCATCTTTTTTAATTACTCTCACTTCTGAAAAAGGACCATTAAATGGAATATCAGTAATCGCTACGGCAGCCGATGCTGCTAAACCAGCCAATGAATCTGGCATTACTTTACCATCATAAGAAATTAAGGAAATCATCACTTGCACTTCCGCATGAAAGTCCTCTGGAAAAAGCGGACGCATCACCCTATCCACCAGCCTCATGGTAAGTACCTCATCATCTGAGGGTTTAGACTCTCTACGGAAGAAATTTCCTGGAACCCTCCCAGCTGCTGAGAATTTTTCTCTATAATCTACAGTTAAAGGTAGGAAATCTACCCCTGGGTTTGCATCTTTTGCTGCCACTACAGTAGCCAAAAGCATTGTACCTCCTATTTTTACTACTACGGCACCATCAGCTTGTTTTGCTAATAATCCTGTCTCTATGGTAATCTCTCTACCATCTTTTAATACGATATTTTCTCTAATCGCTTGAGGTTTATGACTCATAAATTTAATTTTTTACTCCGAAATCTTTTCGGATTCTTCCTGCGACACTTCTTTTGGCAGGGATTATTGTTAATACTCTACTAAAATTTCGTGTACAAAGGTAAGATTTTTTTCATACATTTTATTATTTTCCTTAAAAAATAACTCTGAAATGATGCTATAACTCTCATTTATGAATCATCATGCCACGCTATTATTAACATCCTTTAATACTGAAAAGATTTCCTTTGCAGTTTCGGTTCCGAATAATTCTATAATGCCACCACTATAGATATTTTGTAATTGGGGATTTTCAGATAATCTATTCAGTTCTAATATTCCGTTTTTTGCTACAGAATCTATAATCACATCTATAAATTCCATTTGCTTAAAATTAAACATTGAATAGTTAGAAACCTTAGCAAAAGCCTTTTTAAGTTCATTCCTATCCATTCCTACCACAGAGCGGATAAATACCCCCAATGGTCTTCCCTCTAAAATCTCCTCAAATAACTCACGAGACCGCTCCGTACCTTGTGCCAAAAGCATTTTTTCTAAGTGTTGCAAGTCTGAACTAGTTACCTTGATATTTCTACGGAGTTTATCTATAGTAAGATTCATTTTATTCTCCATGATAAATTGCCTGATTTTCTTTTCATAAGCTTCTCTATCAAAAGTAGTATGAATCGGTTCTATTTCTTCCATTTTAACGATACTATCTTCTATATCTGTTTTGATGATAGGTAAATCTTTCTTTTCTAAAAACTTGATGAGTTCTCTCATCTCTTGTCTCAGCTTATCCAAAGCCTTAGATGTAATCCCCTCCCAATATTCCTCTGTACAAATCTCACGGAGAAAACCTAATTTTTCCTTGATTTGAGGAATGCTGGTCTGCTTCTGTAATTTTTCAGCACAGAATTTCACCTTATCAATACACGATTTTATTTTAGAATTACCTTCTATTTTATAACTCAACAATAAATATATCAGCAGGTCAAAAACCTTAGCAGAAGTATCTTTATCTGTATCTATAATGATAGGGGCGACACTCTCTTTTAATGCTCTCTGTGCATCTTTATCCAGTGTATCCCACACCTGCCTTTCTTGATATTTTTCTATCACCTTCAAATGTCGGCGAACGATGAAACTCTCCTTCTCTAATGTATAAAGCATAATCGTCTGCTGATGGAGGACATCCACCAAGTGTTTCCCCAACTCACGAGAGTCTTCATCTTCTTGTGCTAAAAGAAGCTGGCTCAACCCCAAACGGATATTGAAAATCTTCTCATTGAGCGTAGGCTGTGGCACGGCTTCCACTCCTTTAGGATTTTCGGAGAAAAACTCAAAGTTTTGACAAAAATCCAAGATTAAAAACTCTTTTTTGTCTTGTCCGTAGCCAAAAAGATTTTCGCAAAGCCTTGTTCCTCGCCCAATCATTTGGTTAAATTTAATAGAGCTTTTCACGGGGCGCAAGAACACGAGATTCACCACCTCTGGAACATCTATCCCTGTGTCTAACATCTCTACCGAACAAGCAATTTGAGGCATTTTATCCTTCTGTTTGAAGTCATTCAATAAATCATCTTTGTACTTGGTTTCATAATCTATTACTTTCAGGAACTGCCCATTATAATGCGGATAGTTGGCATTAAATCTCTCACTGATGAACTCTGCGTGTTTCCTATTTCTA
>CAUTLL010000048.1:0-7432 GCA_963539275.1 uncultured Flavobacteriaceae bacterium | reverse complement strand
TTCTTTGGAGAAATATCCCATCACCGAGCAAGAAGCCGAGCAGTTGGCTTATGATAAACTTTTTGAAGAGGAGAGCATTAAGGAGGCTTATCATAAAATCCACCGTACTGAGTGGGAGAGATTGGAAGAGATTTATCCTAATTTTTTCTTAAAGAAAATAAAAACCGACTTCTTTGCCTTAAATGAAATCAATTTGCCTCCGATAAATTTGGTGTATTTTGATTGTTTTGGTGCGAGAGTTCAGCCTGATTTGTGGGAAAAGCCTCTTTTTGAATTAGTGAAAGACAAAATGGTAAAGGGCGGACTCCTCACCACTTATTCCTCAAAAGGAAGTGTCAGAAGAGTGCTTTTAGAATTAGGTTTTGAAGTAGAAAAAGTAGAAGGACCCAAAGGAAAACGCGAAATGCTTAATGCGATACTGAAATAAATGATGTAAAAAATAGATAGTATGAAAATATTGAAAAATTTTTACCTGCATTTGTTTATATATGTAACTATACAATGTTTGTTCTTTTTAAGAATTTCAGATATAGAGATAGTTACTAATATGCTTCATTTAGGTACGACGATCATTTTCTTTTTATTCCTTTCGCAACTTGATAGGAGAGTTTTTAGAGTAGGAATTATTCTTTCTTTCATAATAGTATTATTTATGTATCCTATTATAGAGGTTTATGGAGATATCAATTATAGTTTTTTTTCATCGTTACTATATACTAATACATCAGAGGTGTTTTCTTATGTAAAAATAGTACCATTTAAGGTATATGTATATCTTCTTTTATATTTTGCGTATACTGTTTATTTATTAAAATTGAATTACAAGCCTATTCCTATAAAATATATATCATTCATTCTGGGGGGAATACTTCTCTTTTTTCCAATAAGAAAAGTTGTAATCTATGATTTAAGAATAAACTTTATAGATAAATATTTTAATGTTCAACCTATAAAAAGAGTAGTATTTGCAATAAAATTATTTCATGTAGCTAGGGAGGGGTATGAAGAAATTATGGAAAGTCTTAAAAGACCATCGGACTGGAGAGTGGAAAATATGGATGATGTTAAATTAAGTAAAAACTTTGTTATTGTAATAGGTGAGAGTGTGAGAAGGGATTTCTTGCATAGTTATGGCTTTAACATAAATAACACTCCATTTTTAGATGCTGTTTCTCATATTCAGTTTGAAAATTATATTTCGGTAGCACCGAGTACGGTGATGTCTCTATCAAGGACACTAACCTTATCTAGTATAGATTTAAAAAAGCAAAAATTTAATAATAGTATTATAAACTTAGCGAAGTTGATAGGTTATAAAACTTATTGGGTTTCAAATCAAGATGTCTTAGGTTGGGATGAAACACCTAACTCTGTCATAGCATATCAAAGTGATGAAATTAAGTTTTTAAGGACAGGTAAAATAGGAGAAAAAAAATATCAAGATGGAGAAATGTTACCATACATTACAGATTTTATTCAAAGAAAAACAAAAAATCCAAAGTTAATAGTAGTGCATATGATGGGCTCTCATGTATATGCATGTGATCAAACTCAAAATAAGTATGATGAATTTATTATCTCCAAAGAAATTTCTTGTTATAATAAAAGTATTCGAAATTTAGATTTATTTTTAAAAAATATTTACAACAAGTTGAAAGAAACAGGGGAAGATTTTAATTTGGTTTATTTTAGTGATCATGGGCAAGTGGTAAAGGGTAAATCTATAATGCATGGGAGAGGTAATCACAAGGAAGATTATAATGTTCCATTAATAATTATGAATAACAAAGGGGATAGGATGAAAATTAATCAAATGAGAAAAGGTTCTGATTTTTTGCACCTTTTTTCGGAGATGAATAATGTTAAAACAAAGAATTTAAAAAGAAATTATCGGTTTATTTCAGAAGATAAAGTAGATGAAAAACATTTAAAAGTATTAGATGCATCTGAAAAATTAGTAGAATATGATAAATTATCATCTAATTCAATAAATGAAATAATAAATCAAAAATAATGTCAGCAGATTTATACATCCCAGAGAATGCGACAAAGCAAGAAAAGTATGAGGTATTATTGCCACAAATGGAAGCCTTGATGGCGTATGAAAGTGATTTAGTAGCGAATTTAGCAAATATTTCCTCGGCTTTACATCAAGTATTTTCTTGGTGGTGGGTCGGTTTTTATTGGGTGAAAGAGAATGAATTGGTTTTAGCACCATTTCAAGGGTCGATTGCTTGTACGAGAATTGCTTTTGGTAAGGGCGTTTGTGGTACGGCTTGGAAAGAGAGAAAAACACAGTTGGTTCCAGATGTAGAGCAATTTCCAGGGCATATTGCGTGTAGTAGTGCAACGAAATCAGAGATTGTAGTGCCTATTTTTAATCAAAATGATGAGGTGATGGGCGTTTTAGATATAGATAGCGATCTTTATGATGTATTGGATGAAACAGATGTATTCTATTTAGAAAAAATCTCAAAGATGATTACTAAAATCCATGGTTAAATTTTAGTTTCTTGGGGTATATCTTTGGTAACCATCATAAGGTTTAATATGTCCTAGTTGCCAATTGGATATTAATAAGGATTCTATGTATTCATCATCTCTGTTTTTTCGTGGATTGTAGCCTTTTTTAATATCTACCTCGGCGATGTTTCCTTTAATGTTCCAAATGAATGCATTGAAACCGCCTTTGAGTTCTTTGATGATTTCAAAGATGGTTTTTCCAGTGGCACGGCACATGAGTTTGGCAAAAACTTGTCCTTCGGAAGTAGTTAAGTCTCTGAGTTGGCTCTCGTATTGTAGGGCTAACTTATTTTGTTTTGCTTTGATGTATTGTCTTTTTTCACTACTTCGCATATTGGTAATTTCTTTTTGTAGATTGCGATATTGTTGTAAAGTAGTTAGAAAAAGGGTATACTCTACTTAATTTTTTATTGAGAAAATTATAATAGTTTTTATCAAGTTGGTTATTAAATTTTGGTTTTGTTTGGATTTCCATTTCATCCATGATGACTACTTTTTCACCGTTAATCATATAGACTTTGGCTTTGAGCAGATGGTCATAGTAGTATTCTTTTCCGTATTCATCACGGAGTTTTTTATAGGTTAAGGAATCTTGTGCGTATGAAAATATACCCAAGCAAATAAAAAATAGAATTTGTATTTTATAAAAAATCATTACTTTTACCCAATTAAAAAAGAATTAGACTAAATTTACATCAAAAATTATTCCTTTTTATGTTAGAATTAAAAAAAGAATCGGTAAATTTTTTAGAAAGTTACCTGAATATAGCATCTCCAACGGGTTTTGAGCAGAATGGTCAGAAACTTTGGTGTGATTATATTTGTCCCTTTGTGGATAAAATAGAGCTAGATTATTATGGTACGGCTTATGGGATTATCAATCCAGAAGCGGAGTTTAAGGTAGTAATAGAAGCTCATGCTGATGAAATTTCTTGGTATGTGAATTATATTACAGATGATGGATTGATTTATGTTATTAGAAACGGTGGTTCAGATCAGCTTATTGCTCCGTCTAAGATTGTGAATATTCATGGAAAAAAGGGTATTATAAAGGGCGTTTTTGGGTGGCCAGCAATTCACACTCGTGCCAATCAGAATGAACCTACTCCGAAGATAGAAACTATTTTCATCGATTGTGGAGCAACTTCTAAAGAAGAGGTCGAAGAAATGGGAATTCATGTGGGCTGTATGATTACTTATCCCGATGAGTTTTTTGAGCTAAATGATAGATACTTTGTGTGCCGAGCTTTGGATAATAGAGTAGGAGGTTTTATGATTGCGGAAGTTGCTCGGTTACTGAAAGAAAATGGGAATAAATTACCTTTTGGGTTATATATTACTAATTCAGTGCAAGAAGAAGTAGGATTGAGAGGAGCAGAAATGATAGTAGATAGGATAAAGCCAAATATTGCTATCGTAACAGATGTAACTCATGATACATCTACTCCAATGATAGAAAAGAAAAAAGAAGGAGACCAAAAATGTGGTTTGGGGCCTGTGATTACTTATGCTCCGGCAGTTCATCATAAGGTAAGAGAATTGATTTTAGAAACAGCAGAAAAGCATAAAATTCCATTTCAAAGAGCTGCAAGTAGCCGAGTGACAGGTACAGATACAGATGCTTTTGCTTATTCTAATGGAGGAGTGCCATCAGCTCTAATTTCCTTGCCATTGAGATATATGCACACTACGGTGGAAATGGTAGAGAAAAAAGATGTTTCTGCAATTATAGAGTTGATTTATAAAACTCTTTTAGAGATAAAACCAGAAATGGAATTAAAATACTTTTAATGAAAATTAATTTACCAGATAAGCTGTATTATTCCATAGGAGAAGTCGCCAATGCTTTCAATGTTAATACTTCTAAAATTAGGCATTGGGAGAAAGAGTTTCCAATCTTAAAACCAAGAAGAAATGCGAAGGGAAATCGCTATTTTACTCCAGAGGATATTAAGAATTTGAAGATGATTTTTCATTTGGTAGAGGAAAAAGGTTATACTCTTGATGGGGCTCGTTTTGCATTGGTAACGAATGAAAAAATTTCGGAGCATGTAGGGGTTATAGAGCGATTAGAATTTGTAAAAAGTGAATTAAATAAACTAAAAAATTCACTTATTGATAAAGAATAATGGATTAAACATTGCAAAATAATAGAAAATAATTATATTTGCCTAAATTTATAAAAAAACATAAACAAAGTATGGAAGTAGTTCAGCAGAAGAAAGGACACCCTAAAGGACTTTACCTATTATTTTTTACTGAAATGTGGGAGCGTTTCAGCTACTATGGAATGCGTGCGATACTTATCCTTTATCTTACTAAAAAGTTGATAGAAGGAGGTTTAGGAATGGAAGAAAAAGATGCGATGTTGTTGTACGGATATTTCACGGGATTTGTATATTTTACTCCTTTGATTGGTGGTTGGTTAGCAGATAAATACTTGGGTAAGAGACTTGCGGTAACTATTGGTGGGATTACAATGATGCTGGGGCAGTTCGCTTTATTTGTGATGAATAATACAACGGGGCTTTATATCGGATTATTGCTAATTATTTTAGGAAATGGTTTCTTCAAACCAAATATTTCTACTTTGGTGGGAGGATTATATAAAGATGGCGATGAAAGGAGAGATGCGGCATTTACGATTTTCTATATGGGGATTAACCTCGGTGCGATGTTCGCTCCATTAGTGATGGGGGTAGTTACCGATAATATGTTTGCAACGACGAATACCGATGGTTCTATCGCTTATGGATATAGATATGGCTTCTTGGCGTCGGGTATCGGAATGTTATTGGGGCAGATTATCTTTAATATATTATCACCGAAGTATTTGGGAGATTTAGGAATGAAACCTGTTGGGGCAACAGCAGATGCTACAGAAAATACAAAATTAAAATCAGTAAATCCAAAAACTGAGAAAGAATTAAGTGACAGAGAAGAAAGACAGCGTATATTGGTGATTTTCATTTTGCTAATTTTTGCCGTGTTCTTCTGGGCAGGATTTGAACAAGCAGGTTCTTCTCTATCTTTATATACGGATAAATATATTGACAGAACGGTAGATGGATTTGAAATTCCTACATCATGGTTTCAAGCGGTTAATCCTATTTTTATTGTAACTTTGGCTCCATTATTTACAATATTTTGGGCATCTCCTATTGGGAAAAAACTTTCCACACCTGTGAAAATGGGGGTAGGTATGATTATCTTGGGAGCAGGATTTTTATTCATGCTAGGAGCAGTAGCAGAGAGAAGTGCTAATGGAGATGTGAATGATATAGCGAATAAAGCAGCATTGATGTGGTTAATCATGACTTATTTGTTGCATACAATTGGTGAGCTTTGTATCTCTCCTGTGGGGCTTTCGGTAGTAACGAAGCTTTCTCCTCCTAAATTAGCTTCTGTATTGATGGCTGTGTGGATGTTGTCTTCTTTCTTTGCAAGTATTATTGGTGGATATATTGCTGCTTATGTAGAGACTATGGGAGCAGGGCAAATATTTACTTATATTGCAGGTTTTGTAAGTGTTTGTGGAGTATTATTGATAATGTTGAGCCGTCCAATTAGTAGGATGATGCATGGAGTAAAATAAAATTTAGATAAGAAAATTAAAGATTGCCAATAATAAGGCAATCTTTTTTATTTCACAAAGAAGAAAGTTTTATATATTTGTTCAAGTAATAAGATATTATAATGAAAAAAATATTATTAGCCTTTTTATTGGTGGTTTTTAATTGTGGTTTTCCTCAAGTAAATTGGATGACTATGAATCAAGCATTAGATGCCCAGAAAAAAAATCCTAAAAAGATTTTAGTAGAGTTTTATGCTAATTGGTGTGGACCTTGCAAGGATATGGAAAAGTATACTTTTGGTAATCCAGATATTGCAAAGTATATTAATGAAAATTATTATGCTGTAAAATTTGATGCAGAGGGTAATGAGAGTATAGAATTTTTGGGTAAAAAATTTGAGAATCCTCAATTTAATATAAATAAAAAATCAAATATAGGAAATCAACATCAATTTGCACGATATTTAAATATCACTAGTTATCCTACCACAATTTTTATTGATACAAATGGTGAACTGATTACAGGATTAGTAGGGTATTTTGAAGCAATAGATGTGGAACCTTATTTAGTGTTTATTGCAACAGAAGAGTATAAAAAGATGAAAACTCAAGAGCAATGGGAGGTATATAGAAGTAAATTTAAGGGAGTGGTAAAGAAAAAATAATATAATAATGAAAAAGTTGGTATTTATATTCGTTTTATTAAGTTCAGCGATGGGGTTTGGGCAGATTAATTGGATAACGATGAATGAAGCTATAGAAAAGCAGAAAGAGAATCCAAAGAAAATAGTAGTGTATTTTTATGCTCAGTGGTGTTCGATGTGTAAAAAGATGGATAAGGATACTTATCAAAATCAAGAGATTATTAAATATATTAATGAAAATTATTATGCTGTAAAATTTGATGCAGAAGGTGGAGAGCAGGTCAATATCCATGGGCAAGTTTTAGGAAATCCTACTTATAATCCTAATGAAAAAATAAAATATGGTGGTAATGGTTCAAGAAATCAGTTTTCTCAAGTAATGGGAGTTAGAGCCTATCCTACTTTGGTGTTTTTTGATGAAAAAGCTTTGCCAATTACCAATATTACAGGATATATGCCTCCGAAACAATTAGAACCTTATTTGGTTGTGGTATTTACTGATGAGTATCAAAAAATTAAAACTCAAGAGGATTGGGAAAATTACATTAAAAATTTTAAGTATCAAGTAAAATAATGAAAAGCTTTTCTCTTAAGAGAAAAGCTTTTTTTTGCCAAAGTTTATTTATCAAAACCTTTGTTTTTGAGTAGTGGTTTTAGACTTGGTTTTCTTCCCGTAAAGTTATGATAAGCC
>CAUTLL010000047.1:0-7463 GCA_963539275.1 uncultured Flavobacteriaceae bacterium | reverse complement strand
TGAAATCCAAATTACAGGAAAATGGGACAAACAAACTCAAAAAGTAATAGAAGCTTTTCAATTTCACTTCCGACCTAATAACTATAATGGAATTTTAGATGGTGAAACTCTGGCAATATTGAGAGCTTTACTAATAAAGTATCCTTAAATAATTTATAAATATGTATTTTTGCAAAAAAATAATTTATGGCAATCGATAAAAAGGACAAAAAATTTATTCAATATTGGGAGAATATTATGCAGTTAGGCAGATTACCTTACTCCCTTATTTATGTCTTTATAATATGTTTTTTTCTGTTTGTATTAAACTATTTTGCTTACTATTTATTTACAGATGAATCTTTATTACATCTTAATTGGTATAGTTTTTTATCTGCTTTTGTTTGTTATTTGATTGGTATTTTCATATTTTATGTTCCCGCATGGAATGTTAATTCTTTTAAATACCATGTTATTTTGAAGAAAAAAACTAAAGGTAAATCTAAAAAGAAATAAAAATTAAAGACTATCTCTTTTAGATAGTCTTTTTTATGATTAAATCTAAACTGCTTAAAAACTTTTTATCAACTCTATATTCATCTCTGCCGAAAGCTTCCCCGCGTTTTCTACAAAAGTATCATAAGAAACCGTATCTCCTTCTCCTGCATTATCTGAAATTGCACGAAGCATTAAAAATGGAGTATTCATTAAATAACAAGTCTGTGCAATGGCACTAGCTTCCATCTCTACCGCTAAAGCTTGAGGAAAATTTTCTTCTATCCATATTTTTCTAGCACTATCACTGATAAAAGAATCTCCACTTACAACTACCCCTGTTCTAACTTGTTTTGTATATTTTAGACAATGCCTTCGTGCTTTTTCAAGCCAAATTTCATTAGACAAAAATGCAGGAGGCATCTTAGCTTGCTGCCCTAATTCATAACCAAAAGCTGTAACATCTACATCATGATGACGAACCTCTGTTGCTAATATGATATCATAAACTTTGGTATCTTTCAAACCTCCTGCCGTTCCTGTATTAATTAACAATTCAGGCTGATAATTCTGAATCAAAAGTGCTGTTCCTACTGCTGCACTTACCTTCCCTATCCCCGATAACAATACTACTACATCATGATTTCCTATCTTACCTTCATGAAAAGTAAAACCATGAAATACTTTATCCTTTCTATCTTGCAATATTTCCCTGAGCAACTCTACTTCTACCTCCATTGCTCCTATAATACCTATTCTCATTTTTTATTTATATAAATATTTATTCCTTGTCCAAAAATACAAAAAATCTGATAGTGAATATTACCCATCACTATCAGATTAAATTAAAAATTTAATTTACACTAAACTATAAAAACTACATTAGAAGTTATATCTTACATTAAGCATTACATTTCTAGGAGCTCCAGGGAATAAACGAGGATAATTATATGCTCCTAACCAATATGTTTTATTAAATAGATTATTCACATTTAGAGAGAGTTGCATATTTCCTAATTTATAATATGCCGCCACATCAAATGTCGCATAAGATGGAAGCACTAAATCTCGCTCTTGCCATGAAATCTTTTTACTCACATAGTTCATCCCAACACCTGCCCCAAAGTCTTTCAAGAAGCCTTCTTTGATGTCATATCTTGACCAGAAATTAAACATATTTTTCGGAGCATTGGTCTTTTGATAAGTAGTTCCATCTGCATAGGTAAGTTTAGAATCATTGAACGCATAACCTACATTAACCATCCAATTTTTAGTAACTCTTCCCATTAAATCCACTTCAAAACCTCTGTTTCGCTCCTTCGCTCCTTCGGACATGAGTTCATCAATCGCTCCATTATATTTTCTGTCATCATAAGTCAAAACATTATTTTGTTTAATGCTATAAAATGCCACATTAGCATGTAATTTACCATCTAACCACTCTGTTTTAGCACCTACTTCATACATTTTGGTAGTTCGCGGATTAGATGGAGCTTTTACATCAACCATTTTATTTTCAGTATCACTCCAAGCCTGTCTGAAACCATTATATCCTAAATAAGCATCCGTCTGCATTTGGAAACCTTCTATGTATGATGCATAAGCATTAACATTTTTAGTAGCTTTATACATCAACCCAGCTCTGAATAGCAACTTATTCTTTCTCGTGGTAGTTTCATTATTTCGTTTGTAATAATTTTTATCCACATACCACTCATGGCGAAGTCCTAAATTAACGATTAACTTATTCCAAAGCTCCATTTGATTCATCACATACCCTGCATTAGTCATGAAATAAAGCGGGTCTGTGGCTACATTCACATTCATATTAAAATCAGCAGGATTTACATAATGATGAGTATCATTCCCACTCAAATCCCAATGAGGAACATTTGGCACAGGGTTTCCTTGTGCATCCATTACATAAAGACTTGCCCGGGAAGCATTATATGAATTTCTAATTCCTCCTGCTACGGTTTTATATCCTCTTGCCGTTCTATAACCACTATTTCCTAATTCAAAAGTGATAACATCATATCCCAATACAGATTTATTTTTGATTTTATCACCTATTTTCCAATCATAATTGAGATAAGCATTAAAATTATCGGTATAATAATTCGTATAACGCTGAACATATCTCATCTGCACCTTGTCATACATAAGGCTTCCATCTCCTCTTCTACCAAAATTATTATCGGTTCTAAGTTCCACTAAATCTTCATTCCATCTATGCTTCATGTATGCCATATTCAGACTCAAATTATCGGTAAATTTATGTGTAAAATTTGCCATAAAATTCAAATCCAAAGTCTTATTATAATCATTAAGAGCCCCGATAGCATATGAGATAGGCGTTGCATGTAGAGAAGGTGCAGTCCCTGGAGTATAGAAAATCGGCTGTCCTCTATCTAATCTATTATTATTATCCGTTAATACAAACTCAAAACTTATACTCGTTCTGTCATTCGGAACATAGGCAATTGTAGGTGCTATTTGGTACGCTTTCTTAAATTGTAGGTGTCTGAATGATTTTCCATTCTCATAACCTACATTCAAACGATATAACAATGTTTTCTCCTTATTGATAGGTCCTGTAAAATCCAATGAACCAACTATCGTTCCCCAACTTCCTACTCCAAAATTCACCTCTTTTCTATTACTTTTCAAAGGTTTTTTCGTTACGATGTTAATAGTCCCTCCCGCATCAGTACTGGAAAAAGTCATACTCGCAGGGCCTTTTATCACCTCTACCCTCTCTACATTCATCATCATTGGCTGACTAAACAAAATATGAGAAGTCGCCATACCATTGATCATTCTATTCTCCCTGTAAGTGTTCTCTTGCTTCACCCCACGAATCGCATAGTCATTATAGAAACTCGCTTGTGTTACCCCACTCACATTTTTCACTACATCTCCTAATCTTGTAATCCCTCTATCTGCTATTAATTCTTTTGTTACAGTAGTAATTGCTTGAGAAACCTCCATATTCTTCAATGCAATTTTAGAAGCAGAAAAAGAATAATCACTATTATAATCTTTTCTAGCCCTACCTACAAGTTCTACTGTTTGTAAAACTTTCTCATTATTTGCTTCAATACTATCCTTTGCTTTTTCTTGTGAAAACCCTGCTACAGATAGCAACAAACTTGATACTAATAAAACTCTCTTGTTCATAAGATTTAATATATTTTAACAATTTTCGTGGCACAAAGATATATTTTTTTAATATTATTAACAAATTTAGCCAATAAAATTTTAAATATTTTTATCAATATTCCTAATATTTTCCTTCATCTTATTGCTTCAATTAGTCATTAAAAAATCTTTTTTTCTTAACTTTGTTAAAATTTATAATTTTATAAAAAATGAATAGACGAGATTTCCTTAAAAGAAGTTCTTTAGCAACTATGGGCGGACTATTGCTCACACCTTTTGGAGCTAAAGCTAATATGATTGCCGAAGAGTTCAAAGGTAAAAAAGCCAAAAATATTATTTTCATGGTTAGTGATGGAATGAGTGTAGGTACGATGATAATGGCAGATATTTTTTTAAAAAGAAAGAATGGAAAAAGTTCTAATTGGGTTGGACTTTACGAGGATAATTTGGTCCAAAGAGCTGTAATGGATATGGCATCTGCAAGTTCTATTGTTACAGATTCTGCTGCAGCGAGTTCTTCTTGGGGAGGAGGAGCAAGAGTAAATAATGGCAGTCTCAATGTAAGCCCAGATGGAAGAGAAAACATGCCTATTCTTCAAAAATTCAAAAAAGCAGGAAAGAAAGTTGGCTGTGTTACTACTGTTCCTATTACTCATGCTACACCTGCTGGTTTTTCTGTAGTAAGCAAAACTAGAAGTTCACAAGATAAAATTGCTGAAATCTATTCTGATTTAGGATTTGATGTAATGCTTGGAGGAGGTAGAAAATACTTTGATAAAGATGTAAGAAAAGATGGCAAAGATATGTATCAAATATTTGAAAACAAAGGATATAGCATTGTGAAATCAAGAAATGAAATGCTAGAAGCTCCTAAAAACAAACCTATTTTAGGAACTTTCGACCTTGATGCTATTCCTTACACTATAGACCATCAACAAAATGAAATCTCAAAAAAAGAAATTCCTACTTTGGCCGAAATGGCTCAAAAAGCAATCAATCAAATGAAAGACCATCAACAAGGTTTTGTGTTACAAATAGAGGGTGGAAAGGTAGATTGGGCAGCTCATGCTAACGATATTTCTGCATTATTATTTGACCAAATTGCTTTTGATGAAACTGTAAAAGTGGTAATGGATTTCGCTAAAAAAGATCAAAACACATTGGTAGTAATTACCAGCGATCATGGTAATGCTAACCCTGGATTGATTTACGGAAAAAATTGTAATGATAATTTTGATTCTTTACAAAAATTTACACAAACTAACGAATGGATTCTACAAGGAATAACCCCTTCTGATAGTCCATCTATGATTAAAGAAAGAATTGCTCAAGCATGTGGAGGATGGCAAATCTCCGATGACCAAGCAAAAGAACTATTATCCTACTACACGGGATTAAAAAATGAAGACCAAGGTTGGTATAATTTTAGGAAACTTCCCTTTAAAGCCCTTTCTGAAATGCAACAAGAAAGAACATCCGTAGGCTGGATTAGCATGGATCATTCCTCTGATTATACAGAACTTGCAATGTATGGACCTGGTAGCGAAAATCTAAAATCTTTTATTAAAAATACCGATATGCATACTTTCTTACTCAATGCAGCTCATATAGAAAATAAATTTTAATGAAGAAATCCTCCAAAATTGGAGGATTTTTTATTTAATTTTCTAATATTTGTACTAATTTATTGGTTAAACTTTTGCGAGAGTATTGCTGTATTTTTTCCTGTCTAAAAATTGAAATTCCTTGCCTCCAATTTTGATATTGTTCCCAAATAAATATCTTCACTTCCTCCATTTCATCATAAGTAAAATGTACTCCAGCTTGAGTTTCTTCAAGAATTTTCGAAACATCTCCTTCTTTTAGTCCAAAAGAAATTATCTGCCTTTTCGTTGCCAAATATTCAAATAACTTCCCCGGTATAATTCCTTTTGAAGTTTCTTTATTGAAATTTGTAATCAATAGAATATCAGATTTATTCATTTCCTCCAATGCTTTATTATGGGATAGATACCCTAAATTTTTAACCGATTTCCCCAATGATAATCCCATGATATTTTCTAAAATCTTATCATCTATTCTACCTACAAATTTCAATTCAAAATCCCTAGCAAAATCTGAATTTTCTTCTATCAAAGCATTCAATGCTTGCCAAAGATTTTTAGGATTTCGAAGTTGTTCTAAAACTCCGATATAACTCAATGTAAATTTCTCTGTTTTTACCAAAATATTTGAACAATCTTCCTCATCAAAACCATTTGTAATACAAATAGCATTTGCTCCTTTTTTATTAAAATTATCTGCATCAGTATAACTCGTTGCTAAGGTAATATCCGCATTTTCAAAAACCTTCTGTTCTAATTCTCGGTGCTTTCTGTCTGCCCATTTGGTCAATTTCAAATATCTATAGTATGAAATTTCGGTCCATGGGTCACGAAAATCCGCCATCCATTTTAAATGAGGAAATTCCTGCTTCAATTCCAAGCCTATTAAATGTAAGGAATGAGGCGGGCCAGTGGTGACTAAAACATCTATATCATTCTCTTTTAAATACTTTTTCAAATATTTTATCGATGGTTTTACCCAAAAAACACGAGCATCAGGAATAAAAAAATTTCCCCTTATAAAAATAGAAAATTTAGATAAAAAAGATTCATTTTCTCCAATATCAAACTGCCCAGCCTTGAATTTCTTGTTATTTTTACTAAATTTTTCTGCCCAGCGATAAGGTTCCCAAATTTTCGTTTTAATTACTTCCAAATCTTGCGAAACTTCTCCCTCTAAAGATTCATCTATTAAAGGATAATTCGGATTTTCAGGGATAAAAAGCGTAGGTATCCAACCGAATTGAGGTAAATATTTTACAAATTTTAACCACCGCTGGACACCTGGCCCTCCCGCAGGAGGCCAATAATAAGAAACGATTAAAATGCGTTTTGACCTCATTGATTTTTATTTCTTCTTTTGAATTCTAAAAATCCCCCTCCAAGAGTAAACAAAATAAATACTCCAAATACCGACATAGAAATTACTTTCCCTTTTTCTATCACCTCTGGCTCAAATACCATTTTAATCTCATGTTTTCCAGCAGGAACCACCATTGCCCTCAATAAATAATTCGCTTTAATGTAAGAAATTTCCTTTCCATCAAGATAGAATTTCCAACCTTTCGGATAATAAATTTCTGAAAATACTGCCAACTGAGATGTTTTAGAATCTGTCTTAAACTCTAATACATTTGCTTGATAATGAACTAATTCTATTCTTGCCGTACTATCTGCTTGTAGATTTTTACCCTTAAAATATTCTTTATCTTCGGATAAAACTACTGCTACTTTTTTATTATCTATCTCACCTACAGTTTCTATTTCTTCATTTGGTGTATTCACAAATTTCACTTCTGAAACTAACCAAGCATTTCCATTTGCATTAGGATTTATTTGAACTTGTGGCTCTTGCAAACTTCCATTTAAGATATATTTGGTATTAAGCATATTCAAAACATTAAGTGTTTTTACGCTATCTGTTTCCAAAAAATACCGATTAATCAAATCATCATATCTCCTTAACTTTACTGCATGATACCCCCCTATTGATGATTTGAAAAAAGATGTAGTCGTTTCACTAAACGGACTCGTTACAGAATTAAATATTCGGTAATGCCCTTGGTCTTTCTCTGCCAAAACAGATAAAGCCTGGTTCATATTTGCTTGAGACAAAATTCTCTGCGCTTCACCATTATCCCCTGCTTTTTCCATTAAATAATCAGTAACTTCTGTAATAAATGGATTTTGAACAAAAGTTTTATCTATGAAATTTTCATCATT
>CAUTLL010000046.1:0-7468 GCA_963539275.1 uncultured Flavobacteriaceae bacterium | reverse complement strand
GGTAGTTTTACCGAATATGTAATTGAATTTTCTATCATGGTAGAAAATGGAGAAATAAAAAAATGTTCTCGAGAAGAGAATTCTGATTTATTTTGGGCGACAATTGGCGGAATGGGACTTACTGGAATTATCCTTTCTGCAAAATTTAGATTAAAAAATATTGAAACCGCTTACATTCGCCAAGAACAAATCAAAGCCAATAATCTGGATGAGATTTTTCAACTATTTCAAGAAAGCGAAAACTGGACTTATACTGTCGCATGGATAGATTGTTTACAAAAAGGAGAAAATATTGGGCGTTCCATCATGATGAGAGGTGAGCATGCTCTGAAAGGAGAATTACCCAAAAAACTTCAAGACAAGGCATTACAATTAAAAAAGAAATTTACCCCTACTATACCTTTTTATTTCCCAAGTTTTATCTTAAATACTTTGAGTGTGAAAATATTCAACTGGATATTCTTCAATAAACAAAAAAAGGAAGTTAAAAATATTGTAGATTATAAAACTTTTTTCTATCCGCTCGATATCATCAATGATTGGAACAAAATTTACGGGAAAAAAGGATTTATCCAATACCAAATGATTATCCCTAAAAAACATGGAAAAGAAGGAATGAAACGCATTTTAGAAACCATCGCTAAGAGTGGTCAAGGTTCATTTCTTGCCGTGCTAAAGCTCTACGGAGCATCTCACCCTCAATCTTATAATTCCTTCCCTATTGAGGGATATTCGGTAGCCTTAGACTTCAAAATTAATTCTCAATTAAAACAATTAGTAAGTAATTTGGATAATATAGTAGAAGAATTTGGAGGTAGAATTTATTTGACCAAAGATAGTATGAGTAAGCCGTCTCTTACCAATTATCTGAGAAACACAGATTCCACTAAATTTGTTTCACTTCAAAGTAAAAGAATAAAAAATAATTATTAAAATGGTCATTTTAGGTAGTAATTCAGAAGTTGCACAGGCATTCATAGAAAAATATTTAAGCAGTGAAAAAAAAATTAAAAATCTTTATTTATTCACTTCTAACGAACAGAATACCAAGAGATTCGCACAACATATCTATGTAAAATATCTTCAAGAAAGTACAATTATCCCTTTAGACATTACCCAAGAAATAGATTACAAAAAACTAGAAAAAATAGATGCTGATTTACTTTTTTGTGCTACAGGATTTTTAGGAAAAAATACTCAAGAAGGACTTTATGATAATGATAATACTCAAAAAGTTATCGATATTAATTATGCTAAATTGATTCCTCTCTTGAATTTTTTTGCAAAAAAAATGGAAACCAAAAGGAACGGAACCATCATTGCCCTTTCCTCTGTGGCAGGAGAAAGAGGAAGACAAAGTAATTTCATTTACGGAAGTGCCAAGGCTGGTTTTACAGCCTATCTAAGTGGATTAAGAAACTATCTTTTTAACAAAAAAGTAAGGGTTATGACCATAAAACCAGGTTTTATGGATACTAAAATGACCTCTGGATTGCCACTTAATCCTAAACTAACCGCCACTCCACAACAAGCTGCAAACTACATTTATAAAGGATATAAAAATAAAAAAGATGAAATTTATATTCTACCTATATGGTGGTTAATCATGTTAATTATCAGAAATATTCCTGAATTTATTTTCAAAAAAATGAAATTATGAAATCCTATGAAAAAACTATACTGCTTCGATTTTGATGGCACTATTACAAAAAAAGACACGATGTTTTCATTCTTAAAATTTTATAATAAACGAAAATTTTATCTCAATTTTATAAAGCATTTACCTTTTTTTATCATGCTAAAACTTAATTTAGCTGAAGCAGAACGAGTAAAAAAAAACTTTGTATCTTCTATTCTAAAAGGAGAAAAAGAAAAGAATATTCAGCAAAAAGCTGCATCTTTTTTTGAAGAAAACTATCCCTCTATTCTACGAGAAAAAGCCTTAAATTTCATTCAAAATATAGATAGAAATAATTCAGAATGTTATTTAGTTACTGCATCTTTGGATATTTGGGTAAAACCTTTTTCTGAAAAATTAAATTTAAAACTTCTATCTACCCAAGCTAAATTTGAACACGGAATTTATATTGGCGAATTCGCAACAAAAAATTGTAACGGAATAGAAAAAGTTAATCGCATAAAGGAAGTTATAAAGAAGCAATCCTTTAATAAAATCATCGCTTTTGGAGATACCTCTGGCGATAAAGAAATGTTAGTTTGGGCAGATGAAGGACATTACAAATTTTTTCATTAATTTAGCATAAATTTAGAGATATGAAAAAAATATTGATATTCAGCTTGTTAAGTTTTTTCCCTTTCTCATATGCTCAAAAACATAAAAGTCATATGAAAGAGGAAGAAATTACTTTTTCCACAGAAAAGTTTATTTTTTATTTTGACCATACTCATGGAACAAAAACTAGGAATTTCACGATTCTAAAAAAACAAAAACAACTAAACCAAGCCCTCAATGAAAGGAAGTTATTTATTACCGAAGAACTACAAGCTTCTGGTATTTATCTTAAATTTCCAAGAAATCAAAAAGTAATTTTATATAATTTTGGAGAAATGCGTTCTGGAATCTACCAAATTAAAGGCATTGATAAAATCAAATTAGCAAAAGATAATCTGGAAGTTTATTTAACAAGAAGAGAGAAAAATATTGAGCAGGATTCAAAACTACAAGTTCAAATCGTGACTTACCCCAAAATGATTTTCTCCATTCCTAAAAACATCAACTTCAAAAATATCATTATCAAATAGATATGAATAAAATATATTTAGACAATGCAGCCACTACTCCTCTTAATGAAGAAGTTATTGATGCAATGATTTCTGTAATGAGAAACCAATACGGTAACCCTTCATCCATTCATAGCATAGGACAAGAAGCTAAATCTTTAATCGAAGAAACCCGTAGAAAGATTGCAAAATATTTAAATGTAACTCCTAGTGAAATTATTTTCACCTCATGTGGTACAGAATCTAACAATATGATTATCAAATCTTCTGTAGATAATTTAGGCGTTCAAAGAATTATTTCTTCACCGATGGAACATAAATGCGTTACCGAAACTTGCCTTGAAATGAAAAATAAGAAAGGAGTAGAATTAGTTTATGTAAAACATCTCGAAAAAGGTGAAATTGATTTAGTTGACCTAGAAAAAAAACTACAATCATCCGATAAAAAGACCTTGGTGAGTTTAATGCATGCAAATAATGAAGTTGGCAACCTTCTTGATATTGAAAAAGTTAGTGAAATTTGTAAAAAATATAATGCACTTTTCCATTCTGACACTGTACAAACCATAGGACATTTGGATTTAGATTTTTCTAAAATTCCATTAGATTTTGCTTCATGCAGTGCCCATAAATTTCATGGTCCTAAGGGAAGTGGCTTTGCGTTCATTAGAAAATCTTCAGGATTGAAGCCTATTATTGTAGGAGGTACTCAAGAACACGGCCTAAGAGCAGGGACAGAAAATGTAATCGGAATCGTGGGGTTAGGAAAAGCATTGGACATCGCAATTCAAAATCTAGATACTTATACTCAAAATATTCAAGAAATTAAAGATTATGCAATAAAAAAACTCTCACAAGCCTTTCCTAAAATTAAATTTAATGGTTTTTCAGCAGATAAAGAAAAAAGTCTGTACACCATTTTAAGCTTATCTCTACCTTTTAAAAATCCACTTATAGGACTACAATTAGATATGAGAGGCATTGCTATTTCTCAAGGAAGCGCATGTAGTTCAGGAGCTTCCAAACCATCTATGGTTCTTATGACTATACTATCTGATGAAGAAATGGAAAATTCAACACCTCTGAGAATCTCATTTTCTCACCAAACTAAAAAAACAGAAATTGATACTCTCATTAACGCTTTAAAAGAAATTGTAAATGAAAATAGAAATTATCAATAATTAGCATAGATTAATTTCTATAAAATTTATTGTATTTTTGTAAACAAGTTTAATAGAAAATATATAATTATGGCATTAGAATTTACAGACGGAACTTTCAAAGAATCCGTGTTACAATCAGATAAACCAGTATTAGTAGATTTTTGGGCTTCTTGGTGTGGTCCTTGTAGAATGCTTAGCCCTGTGATTGAGCAACTACATAATGAATTTGAGGGAAAAGCTTTAATTGGAAAAGTAAATGTAGATAACAACCAACAAGTTTCTGCAGAATATGGTATTAGAAGTATTCCTACAGTTTTAATCTTCAAAAACGGTGAAGTTGTAGACAAAATAGTGGGAGTTTCTCCAAAAGAAACTTATATTGAAAAAATCAATGCCCACCTATAAAAAATAATCCTGAATATGAGTGCTTTCTAAAAAAAGAAAGCACTTTTTCAATAAAAACATTTGTTACTTATAATTATTGTTGTATATTTGCAATCGTAAATAAAGAGAGGTTGTTCTTAAAAACAAAAAGATCCGGTAGTTCAGTTGGTTAGAATGCCGCCCTGTCACGGCGGAGGTCGCGGGTTCGAGTCCCGTCCGGATCGCAAAAATTTAAAATATTCCAATAACTACTGATCCGGTAGTTCAGTTGGTTAGAATGCCGCCCTGTCACGGCGGAGGTCGCGGGTTCGAGTCCCGTCCGGATCGCAAAAAAGCTTTTCAATATTGAAAAGCTTTTTTTGTTTTATATTCTATTTTACCATACAAAATTATTTTTTCTCTTTCAAGATTAAACAAAATTTTATTTAATTTAGCCAAATAATTCACAAAGTTAAGTTTCATTATGACAAAATTAAGTGTAAATATCAATAAAATAGCTACTCTACGAAATTCACGAGGAGGAAACCTCCCAAGTGTAACCGAAGCCGCAATAAGAATTCAAGAATTTGGAGCGGAGGGTATCACTATTCACCCAAGACCTGACCAAAGACATATCACAAAGCAAGATATCTATGATTTGAAACCATTAGTCCATACAGAATTTAATATTGAGGGAAATCCTCATCGGCATTTTATTGATATGGTTTTAGAAGTAAAACCCACACAAGTAACCCTTGTACCTGATGCTGATAATGCCCTAACCTCCAATACTGGTTGGGATACAAAAACTCATTTAGAATATCTCACAGAGATTATTACAGAATTCAAAAACGCAGGAATTAGAACTTCCATTTTCCTTGACCCAAAACCTGAACTTTGTGAATATGCTGCGAAAACAGGAACTGACAGAATAGAACTTTACACCGAAGCTTACGCTTCCCACTATCTTCAAAATAGAGAACTTGCCCTAAAACCTTATTTAGAAACAGCTATTAAAGCGACAGAGTATGGTCTTGGAATTAACGCAGGACATGATTTAAGTTTAGAAAATTTAAGATACTTTGCAGAGAATATTCCTAATCTTTTAGAGGTGTCCATCGGTCATGCACTCATTAGCGATGCTCTCTATATGGGGATGGAAAACACCATTCAGGCTTACTTAAAAAGATTAGAAATAAAATAATCATGCCCAAGAAAAGAGAATTTCAATCATCAGAATTGGTAAAATCTATGGCGAAAATCTATGGTTTTGAAGATGTTTTGACCGCTTTTAAAATCAAGGATTTTTTACAAGAATACCTTGATGAGATGCTATTTAACGAAATAGAAAGCGTAAGAATTAAAAATCAAATTCTTACGCTTAAAATAAAATCTCCACTTCTCAAAAATGACTTCCGAATAAGAAAATCATTCTACATCAAAAAAATCTCCGAAGCGGTAGAAAATGTTAAAATCACAGACCTACAAATTATTTAAGATGAATCGTGTTCATCTGTCTTAATACCCAACGATGTTTTTTTCTCAAAGCTGAGCTAGGATTTTTAGGGTCGTAAGATTTAGGATTTGGTAAAACTACGGCTATCCATGCTGCTTCTGACTTTGTTAAATCCTTTGCTGATTTTTGAAAATAATACTTTGCCGCTGCCTCTACCCCAAAAACACCCTGCCCCATCTCAATAGAATTCAAATAACGCTCTAAAATAATATCCTTACTCCAAAACTTTTCTATTACAAAAGTATACCCCACTTCTAAACCTTTTCTGAGCCAACTTCTCCCATTCCAAAGAAAAATATTCTTTGCCGTTTGCTGAGAAATCGTACTTCCGCCACGTATTTTACCACCTTTGCTATTATGGGCAATTGCCTTTTCTATGGCTGACACATCAAAACCTGAATGCGAGTAAAACTTTTGATCCTCGGAGGCGATAACCGCTTTTTTCACCCAATCCCCCATTTCATCAGAAGAAATGTAATCACGGTCTAATTTTTGATATAAAATAATTCCTTCTATCTGAGTCCAAGTAATAATTGGATTAAAAAAACGCCCCCATGCTATTGCTAAAATATTTAAAGCAATAACAACATAAACTATTTGCTTGATTACCTTGAACATCTTTTATTTTTTTATTAAAAATTGAGAGCAAAGATAATTTTTTTATTTCATCTCTTTTATAAAATCTAAAATTTTACATTTTTTTGAAAACATCGGTAAGATTCTTATCTTCGTAATCAAATTTTTACAATAAATAAAAAAGAGTTAATTTTATTCTGTTGCCCGAAAACTGGAAACTTTCATAATAGCAACACAGGATAGGTTAGCCTATATAAGCGGAGGGACACGAATGCGGTTCCTTTGCTGTATAGCCCCAGCTGTAAAAGAATAAGATTCTGCCCCAGCTCTTTTTGAGTAGAATATTCACATCTCCGATAGAGGCAGCGGAGATACCTATTCTGAAAAGCAAACAAATTAATATCTTTTTCACTTAATATATCTTATGCTAAATAAAAAATGATTTGTCCTTAGGACAAATCATTCCATTTTTAATTTGTATTTCCTCCAAAGGTAAAATTAGCTGTAATCCCTGCCCTTATCGTGGATAGCGGATATGCTGTAGAAACTTTATATTTGGTTACTAACTGATTATAAAACAATCTCATTTGGAAATTTTGAGAGAAATTATAATCTGCAGAGAAATTTACGCCCAATATTTTTTGTCCACCCGTTACCTGCATGTCTTCCTTTAAAATATTGGTAATTCTAGTTCTATTATCTCGCAAAGAAATATCCATCTTCAAATTCAAATCACTTTTAATCGTTCTACTCTTACCTCTTATGGTCATTCTCATTTTCAAATCTTTAATAATATACCCCAATCCGAAAATATACTCTGAACCTGAATCTTCCGTCAAGGTATAATTCTGAACACCCAAAACATAGGCTCTATTCTTATTATACATCGCACGGATTTGCATGTTATTTCTCATCGTAACATCTGCCCCTAATAATGGAGCAAACTCCTCCACATAACCCACTTGAGAAAAAGTATAAGGATTGATATAATTATTATTCGTGTCTCTATTCGTAGCTCCATTGGTTTGATAATTATAATAATCTGAGCTTGATTGAATCCCCGAAGTGGTATAAGTTGCCTTATAACCATGTAATAAATCAAATTTAG
>CAUTLL010000045.1:0-7493 GCA_963539275.1 uncultured Flavobacteriaceae bacterium | reverse complement strand
AAAGTCTTTTCATTTTTTTTATTTTTAAGAACTACAAAAATAATTTTTATTTATCTTTGTCTGAATTTAATCCAACAAAATTTCAGCTAAAATGAAAAAAATATTAACTACATTGGCAGTAGCTTTAATGATTAACAACATGAACGCACAAAAGTACGAACCTCTCATCCATACAGATAAAAATGGATTTTCTTATGCCTCTGTCTCCAATGACCAAAACGGAGTAAGAATCTACACCCTAAAAAATGGACTAAAAGTATATCTAGCTAAAAATACTGATGCCCCAAGAATACAAACTTATATTGCAGTAAGAACAGGGAGTAACAATGACCCTAAGGACAATACTGGTTTAGCTCATTATTTGGAGCATATGATGTTCAAAGGAACTTCTAAAATCGGAAGCCAAAACTGGGAAAAAGAAAAAGTTCTTATACAAGAAATTTCTGACCTCTATGAGCAACACAAGGCAGAAAAAGACCCTGAAAAGAAAAAACTAATTTATAAAAAAATAGATGAAGTTTCTCAAGAAGCTTCTAAATATGCAATTGCTAACGAGTATGATAAAGCCATCTCTTCACTCGGTGCTACAGGAACTAATGCCCATACTTGGTTTGATGAAACTGTATATAAAAACAATATCCCAAGCAATGAATTAGAAAAATGGTTCAAAGTAGAACAAGAACGCTTCTCTGAATTGGTTTTAAGATTATTCCATACAGAATTGGAAGCCGTTTATGAAGAATTTAACAGAGGGCAAGACAATGATTGGCGTTTGGTAAGTTATGAACTTATGGATGCTCTATTCCCTACTCACCCTAACGGACAGCAAACCACCATCGGAGAATCTGAGCATCTAAAAAATCCTTCTATGGTTGTCATTCATAAATATTTTGATAAATATTATGTACCTAATAATTACGCTCTCATTTTAGTAGGAGATTTAGATTTTGATAAAACCATCTTATTAGCGGAAAAATATTTTGGTAAATTTCAACCAAAAGAACTTCAAAAACCACAATATCCAACCGAAAAACCATTGGATAAAATCATTAAAAGAGTGGTTAAAAGTCCTACAGCTCCCCGAGTGCAAATGGCATGGAGAACTGATAGTTATGGAACAAAAGAGGCTATTTTAGCCGATTTGGTAAAACAAATTTTATCAAATAGTGGAGAGGCTGGATTGATAGATTTAAATATCAACCAAAAGCAAAAACTACTCTCCGCATACGCTTACACTCTTCCTATGAAATACTATGGATATTTTGCTGTAAACGCTACTCCAAAGGAAAACCAAACTCTCGATGAAGCCAAAGAAATGCTCTTAGAACAATTGGATTTAATCAAAAAAGGACAATTTCCAGATTGGATGCTTTCTGCTATCATCAATGATATGAAAATGAAGAAAGAAGCAGAATTAGAAACTGCTGATGGTCTTGCTACCCATCTATATGAAACTTACATCAAAGAAAAATCATGGGAGCAAGAATTAGAATATATCCAAGAATATGAAAAAATATCCAAAGAAGATATTGTAAAATTTGCCAATGATTTCTTTAAAGACAATTATGTGATTGTTTATAAGGAAAAAGGCATAAATGATAAATTGGTAAGAGTAGAAAATCCTGGTATTACACCGATACAACTAAATAAAGATTCTCAATCTCCATTCTTGTCAAATCTTCTAAATGAAAAAGTAGAAGAAATAAAACCAAAATTTGTAGACTTCAAAAAAGAAATCAAGACAGATAAAATAGAAGGTAAAAAACTAAGTTTTGTAGAAAATAAAAGCAATAATATAGCTTCAGTTGACTACATCTTTAATTTCGGTACTGATAACGATAAAGAATGGAAAACAGCATTTACTCTGTTTGAATTTTTAGGCACGGATAAATATTCAGCGGAACAGCTAAAACAAGAATTTTATAAACTAGGAGTTTCTTATAATACTAATATTGAAACCGATAGAATCAGTATTTCTCTTTCTGGTCTAGAAGAAAATTTACATAAGGGGGCTACTCTGTTCCATTATTATTTGATGAATGTAAAATCTGATGAACAAGTTTATAAAAATGTAGTAGAAACTATTTTAGAATCTCGAGAAATTGCTAAAAAAGATAAAAATAAAATCACGGCAGCATTAACGAACTATGCCAAATATGGTAAGGAATCAAGATTCAGAGACATTGTTAGTAAAGAGCGTTTAACTTCTGCTAAATCAGAAGATTTTATCGGAAAAGTGAAAAGTATTATTCATTATCCTTTTGAGATTTTCTTTTATGGTAAAGACTTGAAAAATTTCAAAAAGAATTTTGCTCCACTAATAAAAATGGCTAAAACTACGCAAAGTATTCCTGCTCCAAAAATATATCCTGAACCTAATACCACAGGAAAGGTGTATTTTGCCAATTATGATATGGTGCAAATGGAGATGAGCCAAGTTGGTCGCGGAGAGATGAATAATCTTAGTGATTTTGGAAAAATTAGTGTATTTAATGAATATTTTGGAAGGGGGCTATCCTCTATCGTATTCCAAGAAATCCGTGAAGCTCGTTCTTTAGCTTACTCTGCTATGGTTAATTATACTCATCCTCGTGATTTGAAGAAACATAATTATGTGAGCACCTATATCGGTACACAAGCCAATAAACTTGGACAAGCTGTAGAAGCAATGTCTGATTTAATGAAAAATCTTCCACAGCAACAAGCTCAATTTAGCAATGCTAAAAATTCTACTTTGAAGCAAATTTCTTCTCAAAGAGTTACTAAACGAAATATTTATTACACTTATCTGGCAATGCAAAAATTGGGTATTAATTACGATATTAGAAAAGATATTTATAACGAGGTTCAAAATTTAGATTTAAATCAATTAACCAATTTCTATAATCAAAAAGTAAAACCCGTTACTTATAATACAGCAGTTATCGGTAAAAAAGAAAATCTAGATATGAATGCCATTTCTAAATTAGGCGAATTCACAGAAGTAAGCCTTGAAGAGATTTTCGGATATTAAACATAAAAAAGACTCCTTAAAATAAGGAGTTTTTTTTGTTATTTACGATGATATTTTCTTGCTACTTTTTTCTGCTCATACACTACATCATAAAGTAATTCTAAAATTTCTATTAAATTTTTTAATTCAGTAAGCTTTGTTATACTTTTAATTTCCCTATCATCAGGAAATGCCTCATCTACAATCTTTTTACGATGATTCAATAATTTCTCTATCTGGTCATTTGGCTCTATTTTCTCTTTAATATAATCTTTTTCTACTTTACCTTCTAATAATATCAATGTCTGACTTAATTCTAATGAAATTTTCTTTTTCCAGCTTATCCAATCTATTTCTTCAAAATTTTTTTCTTTATGAATATACTGAGCCAAAGAAGTAATATATGCTGTAACCAAATGAGAAGTATTCACAAACTGATGTAATAATTCTAATTTTGTTTGCTTATGTTTAGGGTCTGATAGCATTCTTTGAAAATTATCAGAAAGATTTGCCAAGTTAATAATTGAATCTTTCCTTTTCATCCTGAAATCCTCATTATGACTACATATTTGAAAAAAATTATCACTTCCTCAAAATAACTCAAATTTGCTCTTACTGATTTCTTCATCAAAACCAAACTCTGATTATGCTCCCAAATTGGAAATACAAAATAAGAAACACCGAAACCTATTATTCCGGCAATAAAAGTATCCAATAACCTATCCTTAAAAATAATATCTACACGATTAGGATTAAGAAAATTAAATGCTATAAATACATAAATTGTCATAAAGAATACTGCCCAAGAGTATTTTTTAGTCAATAATGCAAAACAAAACACCATGGAACACAATAAAATCCCCAATAAAATCTTTTCATCTTCTAAAAAATTTAAAATACCATAAGCTATTATCGCACCGAAAATCGTTCCATAAACTCGCTGTTTATTTCTTGATTGAGTAATACTATATTCTGATCTCATTATTGCCAAAATAGTAATGAGAATCCAATATGAGTGCCCAATTCCTAAAGAAGCTATCCGAGAAATACAAAAACCTAATAACAATGCTAAAGTTACCCGAATAGCATGACGAAAATGAGTAGATTTTAGAGAAAAATTTTGTAACATTATCTTAAGATTAAGCCGCTCTTGTTTCGGTACAAATTTTTCAAAATCCAACCCTGTTGATAAACTTTTTATTGATTTTAAATCTTGATTATAAATTTTAAAGATAATCTGAATCTCTTCTGTAATTCCAGAAATTCTCGATAATACGAACCTTAAATTCATAAAAGATTCTAAACTATGTGATGAAATTTCTCTACTTCTTAACTCAAAGTACTCTTGATATAAAATTTCAAACTTCTCTATAAAATTTCCTTGTGTTATACTTTTATCTCCATTCTGTAGAGCTAAACCTATTCTAGATAAATTTTCTGACAAATCTTCTATATACCTCTTAATATTTTCTAAAATACCATATTTTCCAAAACTATCCCTAAGTTTTTTATAATTAATATCTGTCATCAGTTTATCATAAAGTTCTATAGAGTTTAAGAATAATAACATTAATAATCGACTATGTGTAGTGGATTCATTTACTATAACTCTCGTCTTAAAAACAACCTCTCTTGTACCCTCTTGTAATTTTTTTATCGCTACTTGCAGAGCTATTAATTCTCTATTTATACTTGTATCTTCTGAGTCTACTGCGTAAAGCTTAGATTTAACTCTAAAATACGAAGATAGTTGTAAATAATTCTCTCCTATCATCTGCTCTGCTAATTTATAAGGCTGTAGCTTAAAAGAAATCATAAAAACAATAAGAAACCAAATACTCCCAGCTGTAAAAACTAATACATTTTTAATAATACTTCCCGTAGTCAGTTGTCCATCAATAAAAATTGAAAATGCCACTAAAGTAAAAGCACCTACCGAAGCCATGCGCTGGCCATAAATCCCCAACATAGTAAAAAATACTCCGAAGACAACTATTCCTAAATAAGTCAACAACGGATGAAATCTTAAAAAACTAGCAAACAAAGTAGCAAAGAAAAAACAAACTACGACCATTATTAAAGCATTTCGCCTACGGATAAAAGGTCCTACAGAATCTGTAAAACCAATAAATGCAGTACCCAAAGGAAATAAAAAAAACTCTTTGAGTAAACCAAAATAAGCTAGAATGATGCTTGGAATTACAATTGCTAATGCCATTCTTATACCAGCATAAATATACTGACTTGTTATAAATTTCTTTAATTTTCTAGTATACAATATCGAGGACATAAGACAAATGTAAGGAATAAGATAGAATAATAAAAATACAAAAAGCCACATTGACTAAAAAATCAATGTGGCCTTATGTTTTTGAAGAGATTATTTCCAACCTCCTCCAAGGGCTTTATATAAATCTACTAATGCCTTCATTTGATTATATTTTGCATTTACTATATTTAACTCTGCATTAAGCCTATTTACATTAGCTGTCAATACTTCTAAATAATTTACCATACCATGTTTTAACAATTCTTCGGAGTATTCTTCTGCTTTAATGTATGATTGCAATTCCTTATTTTTCAATTTGATAAAATCCGTCTGAACACCATAAGTACTTAATGCATCAGAAACTTCACGACTTGCAACCAACATTTGTTTACGAAAATTAAGATATGCTGTTTGCTGATTTGCCAATCTAACTTCATATTGAGTTTTTATTTGTCTTTTTTGAAAAACAGGTTGAAGAATACCTGCTGTAACACTTCCTAAAAGAGAAGACAAATTAAAAAAATTATCCAAATGCATAGTTTGTAACCCTGTAGATGCACCGATATTTAGCGTAGGATAAAATGATGCTCTTGCTACATTAGTAAGTTCAAATGCTTGAATTAAATTAAACTCTGCCACCATAATATCTGGTCTATTAGACAAAAGCTGTGCTGGATATCCAGTACTAAAATCTTTTGGTAAATTCTGCTCTGATAATTTTCCTCTAGTAACAGTTTTAGGACCCTCTGCCATCAATATACTCAATGCATGCTCTAAAACTTCAGTTTGGTTTTTAAGTGTTAAAAGTTGAGCTTCTGCATTTGCTACAAGGGCTTCACTTTGCTTCACCGCTACTTCTGTTACTACTCCTGATTGTTTCAAAGCTTTATTAGTTTCCAAATTTCTTTTTCTCGTATCTAATGTTTGCTCTAAAATCTTCTTCTGCTCATCATAAGCCATTAATTGATAATAAGCAGTTGCTACTGAAGAAACCAAAGCTGTTTTTACAGACTGATGACTTGCTACAGAGCTTAGATAAGCCACTTGTTGAGCTCTTTTATTAGAACTATAAGAATTAGCCAAATTAAAACTCCAAGAAAGATTTGCCATAATATCATACTGCTTCACCTCTATTCTATTGGGAGAAAATCTTCCTGCATAAGATGTCAATGATGGTGTTTGCCATGCATAATTAGGACCAATAGTCAACGATGGCAAAATCGCTTGCTTATATTGTTTTAGATAAGCCTCAGCAGAGACAATGCTCTGCTCAGCTATTCTAATGTCCATATTATTTTCTAAGGCCTTCTCTATATATCCTTGTAGTGTAGTATCTGTAAAAATCTCTCTCCAAGATTTCGTTGCAATAGAAATACTATCCGTAGAAAGCTCGTCTGTTCTATACACAATATCTTGAGATACCTCCTCTGGACGCTGATATTTTTTTTGTGCATTACAAGAAACTACTACCCAAGCTACAACTAAAGTAAAACCTATTTTTGTAATATTATTTATATTTAACATTTTTCTTTTCTTTTTAGTGAATTTCTTCGTTTTCAACTTTTTGAGCCTCTAAATTTAATGGTCTTATTTTCTCTTGTAAGTATTGGAATACCACGAATAACACTGGGATGATCAACACTCCCAAGAATGTTCCTATTAACAACCCTGAAACAGCACCTGTCGCTATAGAACGATTTCCAATATATCCAATTCCAGAAGAAAGAACTAATGGCATCAACCCTAAAATAAATGCAAACGAAGTCATTAAAATTGGTCTCAATCTATCTTTTGCAGCTAATAAAGCAGCTTGTAAAATACTATCTCCTTTCAACCTTCTTTGAGATGCAAATTCTACAATCAAAATAGCATTCTTTGCTAATAATCCTACCAGCATAATTAACGCAATCTGAAAATAAATATTTTTTTCTAACCCTGCTAAATTTTGCCCTAAAAATGCCCCCATAATCCCTACAGGCAAAGAGAATATAATCACCAATGGTAATATATAACTTTCATACTGAGCAGATAAGAAGAAATATACAAATAATAAACTCAATCCGAAAATAATCATTACTTGAGAACTTGCATTAGCTTCTTGCTTTGAAATTCCTGTAAAATCAATTGTATAATCAGACGGCAAATGCTCTGCAGCGACTTCTCTTACTGCCTTCATTGCATCTCCCGTGCTATACCCCTCCGCATTCGCAGCAGTTACAGAGGCCGCAGAAT
>CAUTLL010000044.1:0-7510 GCA_963539275.1 uncultured Flavobacteriaceae bacterium | reverse complement strand
ACTCAGACACGCTAAAATCAATTTTTCTGAAGATGAAATTAATAATATTCAAAAATATTTTAACCTAAAAACTTCACAAGAATTATTCCTAAAATTCTATGATGGCACTTTGGACACCTCTGATCTGAAAAAGTATTCTGATAATAAAAAAAGTATTTTTGGAAATATTTTACAAAGTTTTTTTAAGGAAAAAACAGAATTTGTAGAAACTCCAAAATCAGATTTAGACCTTATTGTTTTTGGTCGTAATGAGGAAAAACTAAATTATAGTTTTGCAAAATGCTGTTCGGTAATCCCTGGCGATAAAATTTTTGGTTTTTTAACAATTAATGAAGGGATTAAGGTTCATAATGAAAACTGCCCTAATTCCATTAATCTTCGTGCAAATTATGACTACCGAATTATGCTTGCCAAATGGGTGAATTCTGAAAGGTTCATTAATAATGTGAAAATTGAAATTCAAGGAATGGATAGATTAGGCATCATCAATGATATTTCATCTATAATTTCTAAAAACATGCACATTGACATGAAAAGCATCTCTATTAACTCTATTGATGGTATTTTTATAGGAAATATCTCTTTGGAAGTAAAAAATAAACAACAATTAGAAGAATTACTTAGTCAACTAAAAAAAATAAATGGTATTTTGAGCATCAGAAGATTATAGTTAAAAATTTCTACCTTTGCAATTTCTATAAAAAAATTATATATTAATGAATATTACTAAACTTTTCAAACAATTTTTAGCCAATAGCCAATCCTCTGGGATTTTATTGGTATTTTGCGTTATCATCTCTTTAATCATTGCTAATTCCCCAAATGCAGAAGCACTTCAGAATTTCCTGCACTATCCATTAGGAGCTTATTCCGTAGAAGTTTGGATTAATGATGGTTTAATGGCGATTTTTTTCCTTTTAGTAGGTTTAGAAATCAAACGAGAAATGTTAGAAGGAGAGCTTTCCAGTTTCAAAAATGCCTCTTTACCTATTTTTGCTGCCATTGGAGGTATGATAGTACCTGCTATTATTTTTACATTATTTAATCATGGAACGCCTTTTGATAAAGGCTGGGCTATCTCTATGGCGACAGACATTGCCTTCTCTCTAGCTATTGTCTCTATGTTAGGAAAAAGTGTTCCAACAGCCGTGAAAGTCTTTTTATCAGCGTTAGCAATTGTAGATGATTTGGGGGCTATCGTGGTAATTGCTATTTTCTATACAGACTCTATTGAATGGAATTACATCTTATATAGTAGCGGAATTATTGCCTTTTTAGCAATTCTAAACTATCTCAATGTAAGAAAATATATTTTCTATTTAATCCCTGGAGTGGTCTTATGGTATTTTATGCATCATTCAGGTATTCATGCTACTATTGCAGGAGTTTTATTAGCTTTTACAATTCCTAATTCTAAAAATATTAAAGATAAAACCTCTCCTTTAGAGAAATTAGAACATGTTTTACATACTCCTGTAAGCTATATCATCATTCCTATATTTGCTTTAGCAAATACCAATATCACTTTCAAAGAAGGTATGGTAGATGGACTATTTTCAAGTTTAGGTTATGGTATTATTTTGGGGCTTGTATTAGGCAAACTTATTGGAGTTAATTTATTTTCTTTTATTGCAATAAAACTAAAAATCAGTAGCCTACCTGATAAAAGTACTTGGAGCCACATGTTAGGTGTAGGTCTATTGGCGGGAATTGGATTTACTATGTCTATTTTCATTACTTTACTTTCTTACAAAGAAATTAATTTACAAGACCAAGCTAAATTCGCTATTTTAGTAGCATCAATATTGGCTGGATTATCAGGATATTTATTCTTAAAATCCATTGCTAAGAAAGAGCTATAACAATATAAAATCCCCACAGAAATCTTCTCTGCGGGGATTATTTTTCATAAACAAATGGAGTTTCTCCTAATTTTCTCCGAATGTATTTTCTTTATCGCTAAGTTCAATTCATTCCCGAATAAAATTAAAGCAACATTGACCTCAACCCAAATCATCAATAAAATAACAGAACCGATAGACCCATAAAGCATATTATATCGGGCAAATTTACCTACATAAATTGCAAATATATAAGTCGTAATCATAAATAGTATCGTCGTTAAAATAGTACCGGGAACCACTTGGATAAACTTAATCATTCTAACCGTACCTACCCAATAAAATAATGATAACGCCACAGCATAAAATATAGGGAATGATATGTAACTAATGATTGATGTTAAGTTATATGCGAACCAATACTCCTCATATTCTGGCATAAATAGTTTTAGTACTACTTCCCCATAATAAATCCCCAAAATCGTCAAAATTATCGCTGATGTAAAAGCTAATGTAATAAAAAATGCTATGACATATTCTTTCACAAATCCCCTTCGGTCATCTGTATTTTCATTAAATCCATTAATCATAGAATAAGTACCATTCGTCGCAAAAAATAACACCAAGAGTATCGTCCATTTACTAATCTCCATAATCTTTGGAGTTATCGTACTTTCTATATAGAGAGTGACATCTTCTTGAATATTATTAGGCAAAATACGAGGCAAAAGCACATTAAAAATATAATCATACACCTCATTATAATGCGGAAAATAAGGCAAAATAGACAATAAAAACAAAATAAATGGAAATAAACTAATAAAGAAATTCCAAGAAATACTCGCCGCTTGTTTGATAATCTGATTTTTGAATAAACCTCCTATATAAATTTCTAACAACCCCAAGAGAGAAATGTCTAGCACTGGAAGATGAATTTCATCTAAAAAAACACGGATTTTATCAAATGTTTTAGATATTTTCATAAACATAAAGTAATTGTATCGGGGGCAAAGGTAAGGATTTTTAATCTCATTTCCTTAATGCTTACTAATCGTAAGGATTTATTTCAACCTCAACGAAACCTCTCAATTTATTTGGAAAACTTAACCTAACCCAAAAGGGCTTATCTGCATTTTATGGTATTTCTCCTCATATATTTTTATCTTTGCTGAAACAAAATAGAAAGTATGAAATTTAATCTTATATACATCGGAAAAACAGATGATAAAGAAATTAATCAACTTATCTCCTACTATACCACTCGCCTACCCAAACATTGGAATTTTGAAATCATCACCATTCCTGATGTTAAAAATGCTAAAAATCTATCCCCCGTTTTGCTCAAAAAAGAAGAAGCCAAATTATTTTTGAACCAAATAGACAGCTCCGATTTGGTCATTCTTTTAGATGAAAAGGGGAAAGAATACACGAGCCGACAATTTTCCGAGAAAATAGACTTTTGGCTTAGTTCTTCCATCAAAAGAATCAATTTCTTAATCGGAGGAGCTTATGGTTTTTCCGAAGAAATCTACCAAAGAGCCAACGAAAAAATATCACTTTCTAAAATGACCTTTACCCACCAGATGATTCGGTTATTTTTTGTAGAACAAATCTACCGTTCCTCTACTATTTTACAAGGAAAACCTTATCACAATGATTAATCTTTTGAAATTAGACTGCAAGGAAACAAAAAAAACCTCAGCAAATGAAAATATTAGTTTTAGATAATTACGATAGTTTTACTTATAATTTGGTTCAAATGATAGAACAAATCGTAGGTAAAAAAATAGATGTTTTCCGAAATGATGAAATCTCATTAGAGGCTATCTCTCGGTATGATAAAATAATTTTATCACCTGGCCCTGGCGTTCCAGAAGAAGCAGGAATTTTATTAGATGTTATCAAAACCTACGCACCTACCAAATCCATTATGGGAGTTTGTTTAGGTCAACAAGCCATCGCTGAGGCTTTTGGAGGAAAACTCATAAATTTAAATAGTGTATTTCATGGTGTAGCAATGGAAGCTACTCAAATCAAAGAGCATAAAATTTTTGATAATCTCCCCGAGGTTTTAGAAGTGGGAAGATATCACTCTTGGGCAGTAAATCCTGACAACTTTCCAGAAGAATTAGAGATTACTTCTATTGATAAAAACGGAATTATCATGAGCCTAAAACACAAAGAATATGATGTTCATGCCGTTCAATATCACCCTGAAAGTATTTTAACTCCACAAGGAAAAACCATCTTGGAAAATTTCTTAAAATAAATTTTCAATTCAAAATCATAAAATAATTATTACAACATTTATTCAATTATCAAAATAATCCCTTAAATCTGTATATTTGCTATTTGATTTATTCTAATAATGGCAAAAAATATTGACATAAAGAACGAAATTTTCGTAAAAAATGCTCATCTAAATAATCTAAAAAATATAGATGTAACCATTCCTAAAAATAAATTAGTAGTTATCACTGGTGTGTCAGGCTCTGGAAAATCTTCCCTTGCCTTTGATACCATCTACGCAGAGGGGCAGAGAAGATATGTAGAAAGTTTGAGTTCCTATGCAAGACAATTTTTAGGAAAATTAGAAAAGCCTAAAATTGATGATATAAAGGGGTTAGCTCCCTCTATTGCTATTCAGCAAAAGGTAATTTCTTCTAATCCTCGTTCCACAGTAGGAACATCTACAGAAATTTACGATTACTTAAAGTTACTTTTTGCCAGAATTGGACGCACTTTTTCTCCCATTTCTGGAGAAGAAGTAAAAAAAGATAATGTATCTGATGTTATTGATTTCATTAAAAAAAATAATGGAAAAACATTTCTTTTGAGAGCTCCTTTAAGATATGAAATCAATTCCTTTAATGAAACCTTAAAAATCTTAAAATCAGCAGGGTTTACTAGAATAGAAATTAATGGAAATATAGCAGGAATAGAAGATTTAGAAAGTTTTGGATTTATTCCTGAAAACGGAATGGATATCCATTTAATCATTGATAGATTCACCTATGAAGAAGATGAAAATTTCTTACAAAGATTAGCTGATTCTATCCAAATTGCTTTTTACGAGGGTCTTGGATATTGCTCATTAAAAGAACAGGATAACGAAAATCAACAAATTAAAAATTTTTCTAATAAATTTGAATTAGATGGTCAAGACTTTTTAGAACCTAATATTCATTTTTTTAGTTTCAATAACCCTTATGGAGCTTGTCCTAAATGCGAAGGGTATGGAAAAGTCATAGGTATTGATGAAGATTTAGTCATACCGAATAAACAACTTTCACTTTTTGAAGATGCAGTAGCTTGCTGGAGAGGAGATACCATGAAAGAATGGAAAGCTCATTTTATTAAACAAAATAAAGATTTTCCTATTCATAAACCTTATTATAAATTAAATAGAGAACAAAAAAACTTGCTTTGGCGAGGTAATGGAAATAAAAATTTCCCTTGTATTGATTCTTTTTTTCAAATGTTAGAAGAAAATCTATATAAAATCCAATATAGAGTGATGCTTTCTCGCTATCGTGGAAAAACAAATTGCCCTAATTGTGAAGGACTCCGTCTGCGCGAAGAAACTTCTTGGGTGAAAATTGATGGGTATAATATTCAATCTCTGATAGAACTTCCTCTAAATGAGTTTTTACCCATTATAAAAAATATAAAACTCAATAATTATGAACAAAAAATAGCTAAAAGACTTCTTTATGAAATCACTACAAGAACCGAATTTTTGCTAAAAGTAGGGCTTGGATATCTCACTCTGAATAGAAATTCTAATACCCTTTCAGGTGGAGAAAGTCAAAGAATAAATTTAGCGACTAGTTTAGGAAGTTCACTCGTAGGTTCTATTTACATTCTAGATGAACCAAGTATTGGGCTACATTCTCGCGATACAGAAAACCTCATAGGAGTTCTGAAAAGTTTGCGTGATTTAGGCAATACCGTGATTGTCGTAGAGCATGATGAAGATGTAATGCGAGCTGCAGACTACATTATAGATATTGGCCCAGAAGCTGGATATCTTGGCGGTGAATTAGTCTTTGCAGGAGATTTCCATGAGTTAAAAAATGCTCATACGCTTACTTCTCAATATCTCACAGGTCAATTAGAAATCAAAACACCTAAAAAACGCAGAAAAGCAAAAGATTTTATCCATATCAAAGGAGCAAGACAGAACAATCTGAAAAATATCAATGTTAATATTCCTCTACAAAATTTGGTGGTTATTTCAGGAGTTTCTGGCTCTGGAAAATCTACTTTAATGAAAGAAATTCTAACGAAAGATATTCAAATTCAACTCGGACTTGGGGGCAAAAAAGGAGATTACGATAGTGTAGAATTTCCTAAAGATTTAGTAAAAAATATAGAACTCATAGACCAAAATCCGATTGGAAAATCCTCTCGTTCCAATCCCGTTACTTATCTGAAAGCCTATGATGATATCCGTGATTTATTCGCGAAACAAAAATCTGCCAAAGCCCAAGGATTAAAACCTAAACATTTTTCATTCAATGTAGATGGTGGTAGATGTGAAGAATGCAAAGGTGAAGGTGTTATCACTGTATCTATGCAATTTATGGCGGACATCGAACTGAAATGCGAGCATTGTAATGGCACTCGTTTCAAATCAGAAATTTTGGACATTAAATTCCACGATAAAAATATCTCTGAAATTCTCCATCTTACGATTAATGAAGCGATTGAATTTTTTAGCGAACATAAAGAAGAAAAAATTGTAACTAAACTAAAACCTTTGCAAGAAGTAGGTTTAGGATACTTACAATTAGGACAAAGCTCCTCTACCCTATCTGGCGGAGAAGCTCAAAGGGTGAAACTCGCTTCTTTCCTTGTAAAAGGTAATACTAATGAAAAAACATTATTCATCTTTGATGAGCCTTCTACAGGACTGCATTTTCATGACATTAACAAACTCCTAAAATCCTTACAAGCCCTTGTAGATTTAGGACATTCTATAATTGTTATTGAGCATCAACCTGATATTATTAAGTCTGCTGATTGGGTGATAGATATCGGTCCTGATGCAGGAAAACATGGCGGAGAAGTGGTATTTTATGGCACTCCTGAAAATTTAGCCAAAGATAAAAAATCTAAAACAGCTAAATTTATCGCTGAGAAATTGTAGTTAATAGTCAAAAACATCAATATAAAAATCACTAACCAATTTTACACTTTTTAACAAATTAAAAATACTATTAATTCATTTTTATTATTAATAATTAAAAAAAAATAGAATTTCTTTGTTTTTCAAATAATTTAATTATTTTTACCGAATTATTTTTTAATGAAGAATTATGAAAGAACAAAACTTATCTGTCAAAAGAATTCTGATCACTTCTTTTGCGATGTTTTCCATGATTTTTGGAGGCGGCAATTTTATCCTTCCTCCACTTTTAGGGCTTAAAGCAGCAGACCATTGGTGGATTGTTTCCTTAGCATTTGGTATTTCTGGAGTTATTATCCCTCTTTTAGGTATTTTTATTCAGGCAAAGATTCAATGTACGATGGTAGATGTCGGTAAGAAGGTGCATCCTATTTTTGGATTAATCATTGGGATTCTAATGTATGCTATATGTTTATCATTTCCTATACCGAGAACTGGCTCTGTTACTTATGAGTTAGCCATTGAAAAAAATCTACCT
>CAUTLL010000043.1:0-7517 GCA_963539275.1 uncultured Flavobacteriaceae bacterium | reverse complement strand
TCAGTATCTCAAGTTGTTATTTCTGAAGAGGTAGAAAAAGAAGTGGTAGAGGTTTTAGAAAAGCCACTTCAAGTATCAACTCCAAATATATTATCAACTGTTGAGGGGCTAAATCTTTCGCCGTTGGTTAGGTCTATTATCCAAGAAGAAAAAATTTCCGAAGAAGAATTAAGACAAATCAAAGGAAGAGGTTTAGAGGGAAGGATAACTAAAGAGGATATTTTAGAGTTTGTCAATAATAGAGGGAAAAAACTAGAAGAGCAAAAACCTGCAATGCCACAAAGGGAAGAATCTAAACCAGCATCACTAGCTCCTATAATTACCACGAATGATGGAGATGAGATTATCCAAATGGATAGAATGAGAAAGATTATCGCTGAAAATATGCTGATGAGTAAGCAGATTTCTCCACATGTAAGTTCTTTCATAGAAAGTGATGTTACAAATATTGTGAAATGGAGAGGCAAAAATAAAGATGCATTTGAAAAAAGAGAAGGGGTAAAATTAACCTACATGCCGATTTTTGTAAGAGCAGTTGTTAAGGCTATTCAAGACTTCCCAATGATTAATATTTCAGTAGATGGTGATAAAATTATTAAGAGAAAAAATATTAATATAGGGATAGCAACGGCATTACCAGATGGGAATTTGATAGTGCCTGTTATTAAAAATGCAGACCAATTAAGTTTAAGTGGATTGGCAAAGGCTATTAATGATTTAGTATATAAAGCAAGAAATAAAAAATTGGCTCCGCAAGATATTCAAGGTGCTACTTACACAATTTCTAATATCGGAACTTTTGGAAATTTGATGGGGACACCAATTATCCTCCAGCCGCAAGTTGCAATTTTAGCCATAGGGGCGATTGTTAAAAAACCAGCTGTACTGGAAACTTCTGACGGAGATGTAATTGCAATTAGACAAAAAATGTTTATGTCTCATTCTTATGACCATAGAGTAGTAGATGGTTCATTAGGTGGACTTTTCTTAAAACGAGTACATGATTATTTAGAGGGTTTTGATTTAGAAACTGAAATTTAAGCATAATAAAAAGTGTTCAATTTTGAACACTTTTTTATTTTTATATTCTAAATCAGAATATTTAGGCTTTTCGGAATTACTTTTATTTTGATGGGAGATTTTAGTGGTAGATATTCCCCATCAATATGCCAAGTATCTGTATCTAACTCAAACTCTATTTCTGACGACGAAAAATATTGAATATACTCATCTTTTTGTAAAGTTTTAGCAAACATTTTGAAAACGAACGGCATAGCATAGGTGAGAGGAAATTTTTTGACTAGCACTATGTCAACCAATCCATCGGTAATATCTGCAAATGGTGCGATATAGGCATTATTGCCAAATTGTTTGGTGTTTGCAATGTTAATCATCAGATATTCTCCGTTATATATTTCATGTTCTTTAGTTTTAAAAGTGATTTTAATGGGTTTGAAACTATAAAAAAGTTCTACTACAGTTTTCATATAATTCGCAAAACCTCGGCTGGTTTTTTCAAATTCACGGGCAACGGCTCCATCAAATCCTGCACCAGAAACATTGATAGAGAACTTATTATTTACTAAAAAAGTGTCTATCGCTCTAAAGTTTTTTTTCTCGATTTTTGCCAAAAGTTCATCTAAATTTGTAGAAAATTGAGTTTCATTGGAGAAACCGTTTCCTGAACCTGCGGGGAAAATTCCTAAAATTTTATCTGTATTTACTAATTTTTGCGCTATGGTAGATATTGTACCATCTCCTCCCACAGCGATAAAAATATCTACCTGTCCTTTATTTTCATTAATGAATTGATAAGTGTCTTCTAAAGATTTGGAGATGATATAGTGAGGGTTAGGAATTTTTTTTTTGAGTTCTTTTAAAAAACTTTTGTATTCCTTTTTTGCAGAATAGGGGTTGATAATAAATGCAAACATTTGATATACTACGAATTAAAAGTATTTTTATAAAAAAAATAACGCCCCCAAATTTAAATAAAATCCTTGAAGTTTTTGCTAAAAAATAGAATAATATTGTTTTTGTATTAAGAATTAAATCGTTAAAGTGTATTAAATTTATTCATGATGATGAGTAAATGCTTAAATTTGGCGAAGAAATTATTGTGTAATGCTATTTCTTATACCCGCATATTTATCAGAAAAGTCACCATTAGAGTATTTTGCTCCTGTTGTTAGAGAGTATATTTTGAGAATAGATTATTTTTTTGTGGAGAATGAAAAAACAGCACGGAAAGTGATAAAGTTTTTTGCTCCCGAGAAGAAGCAATCTGAGTTGAAGTTATATTTATTAGATAAATATTCAGAAACTTCTGATTTGAAAGAAGCTCAAGATTTAATGAGAAAAGGCATAGACTTTGGACTGTTATCTGAGGCTGGTTTGCCTTGTATTGCTGACCCTGGGAATATTATGGTAAGGTGGGCTCATCGGAATAAAATCCGAGTGGTGCCTGTTAATGGACCTAGTTCTATTATTTTGGTGTTGATTTCTAGTGGGTTTAATGGTCAGCAGTTTTCATTTCATGGTTATTTACCGATAGATAAGGTGGAAAGAAAAAAACAAATCAGATATTTGGAAAAACAAGTTCATGAGACTGGCTATTCACAAATTTTCATGGAAACTCCTTATAGAAATCAGCAACTTTTGGAGGATTTGTGTAGTTTTTTGTCACCAAATAGTTTGTTATGCATTGCTGCAAATATAAATGACCCTGAAACGGAATTTATTAAGACACAATCTATTAAAGATTGGAAAAAAGAAAAAGTAAACCTTCATAAAATTCCAGCTATTTTTATTTTAGGAAGTTAGATGTGTTATTAAGGATATTAAAATTAAAAAATGAAGAAAAAAATATTTTTTATAGGCTTAATGTTTTTGGCGGTAATGAAGATGATGGCTCAGGAAATCACAGGTAAAATCATTACAGAAGATGAAATAAATATAGGAAATGTGATGATTATTAACATCAATACTAATGAAAAAACATATTCAGATGCGGAAGGTAATTTTCACATCGCTGCAAAAATAGGAGAGGAAATACGGTTGATTAAGAAAGGTTATGAGCGCTTAGTTTATATTATTAAATCAGTTGATTTACAAAAGGGTATAGTATTAAAAATGAATCATTCTGAGATTATTATAGATGAATTGGTTCTTGCAAAAATAAAACTAACGGGCGATTTGGCAAAAGACACTAAGGCACTGGATAAAGAAAGCAAAAATGAAAAACTTCAAAAATCCTTGGGAATAGCCACAATAGAGAAACAAGTAAAAAGTTTGGGCTCTTCAGGGATAAGTTTTGACCCTAATAATCTGTTTGGGAAACAAAAACGCCAAAAAAAAATCTTGGCAAAGTATGAGAACTATGAAAAACATGCTGAATGGGTAAAGATTAGAATAGAAGAAAGTTATTTCACGGAAAAAGGAGTTCCAAGAGAGAGAATTATGGAGTTCATTAGTTTTGCTCTCACGGAAAAATCAGAATTATCTGCATCTATTAAAAGAAGAAATATTACCCAAGTGAGGAGTGTATTAGAGCAAGTTTTTCCGATTTATCTAAAAAGATTAAGAGAATAAATCAGTAATTTTGGTAATAAAATCAGTAATATTGGTAAGGCCAGTTACTGATTTTTTTTGACCTTTGTAGTATTAAAATTTATAAATAAGGGGGAGGAGTGAGTTTCTACCTTTTTTATTTGTTAAAAATATTTTTTGAGAAGTATTTAACTTTTTATAAAAATATTATCTAACTAAATGACAAAATATTTTTATGAAGAAACTATAAGGAGTTCCCTTATCAGTTTTTTCGTGATTTGTAAAAAGTAGAGTTAAATTAATTAAAAGTATAATTATATGAAGAAACAAAAGGTGATTATTTATTCTTTGTTGGCATTAACTACGCTAACTACAGCGATTAGTTGTTCAGGAGAAAAACAATCAGATACAACAGCTATGGCTAATGCTCCACAGCCTTATCCAGTGGTAGAGGTAGAAGAAAAGACATTAACAGGATACATAGAATATCCAGCAAATATTACGGGAAGAGTAAATAATAATGTTCGAGCTAAGATACAAGGTTATGTTACAAAAGTCCTTGTAGATGAGGGACAATATGTGCAGAAAGGTCAGCCATTATTTACTTTGGAAACTAATTCTACTACCGAAACGGCATTAGCTGCAAAAGCAGCTGTAGATGCGGCAAAGGCAGTTGTAAATTCTGCTCAAATAGAAGTGGATAGATTAGTACCATTGGTTCAAAAAGGGATTATTGGAGAGGTGCAGTTATCTACCGCAAGAGCAAAATTACTTCAAGCACAAGCACAGCATAAACAAGCTATAGCAAGTTATAAAAGTTCTCAAGCAATGGTGGATTATTCTATTATTCGGGCTCCGATAAGTGGAGTGGTAGGTAAAATTAATTTTCGAGAGGGAAGTTTAGTAGGACCTACAGATGCTACAGCTATCACTACTGTTTCTGATACAAGTGAACTTTATGTTTATTTTTCTATGAATGAAAAAGAATATTTGAACTTTTTGAAAGATACAGAGGGAGCTACATTACCTGAAAAATTAAGAAATATTCCTTCTGTAGACCTAATAATGGCTAATGGAGAAAGTTATTCAGAAAAGGGAAAGATACAGACTGTAACGGGGCAGATTGATGCAGTTACGGGAACTATTCAGTTCCGTGTATTGTTTAACAATGCTAATAAAATTTTGAGTAATGGCAATAGTGGAAGAGTACGAATTCCTAAAATGTATGATAAAGTAGCGGTAATTCCTGAATCTGCCACTTATGAGCAACAAGGATTTGTTTATGCATATAAAGTAGATAAAAATAATATAGTGAATAACACGAAAATAAGTGTTACTGCTCGTATTGATAATATGATTATTGTGGAGGATGGATTGAAAAAAGGTGATAAAATTGTAGCTCAAGGGGTGGCTACTCTGAAACCAGAAACAAAGATTGCTCCACAGCAAGTGACGTTAGACAGTTTACTGAAAGCAATAAAACCAATTTTTTAATAATATAATATATGGTTAAAATGTTTATCAACCGACCAGTTTTATCATCGGTTGTATCTATTATAATTTTGATATTAGGAGTTTTGGGGATTACATCTCTTCCCGTAACTCAGTATCCTAATATTGCACCACCAATAGTAGCGGTTTCTGCAAATTATACTGGAGCAAGTGCAGAAACAGTCATGAAGAGTGTAATTGTACCATTGGAAGAGCAAATCAATGGGGTGGAAGGTATGGATTATATCAAATCTACGGCAAGTAATGATGGTACAGCCATGATTACAGTAGTTTTTAAGCAGGGGACAGACCCTGATATGGCGACAGTCAATGTTCAGAATAGAGCAAATAGAGCTTCTTCTATCTTGCCAGCGGAGGTAACTCGTGCAGGGGTGATTACACAGAAACAAGAAATTAGTCCACTGGCTTATCTATCATTCTATTCAGAAAATCCTGATTATGATGACACTTATATTAATAATTATTTAAATATTTCTATTATTCCTGCAATCAAAAGGATTAATGGTGTAGGAGATGCTAGCGTTTTTGGAGGGAAAGATTATTCCATGAGAGTTTGGTTAGATCCAGAAAAAATGGCAGTGTATGGTCTTGTTCCTTCTGATATTACAGCCGCTATTGCAGAGCAGAGTATGGAAGCTGCTGCAGGACAGTTAGGTCAAAATAACGGGAATGCTTTTGAATATGTAATTAGATACAAAGGAAAGTTTAACGAAAAAGAGCAATATGATGATATTATCATTAAAGCTATTGGTAATGGGCAGTTTCTTCGTTTGAAAGATGTAGCCAAAATAGAATTGTCGGCTTTAACTTATAGGATGGAATCTAATAGAGGTGATTATCCATCTGTGGCATTTGGGATAAACCAAACTCCAGGTTCCAATGCACAAGAAATCTTAAAAGAGGTAAAAGCCTTTTTAAAAGAAGCAGAAACTACGATGCCTAAAGGAATTAAGTATGAATTTAATATGGATACCAGTGAGTTCTTGGAAGCATCTATTAGTAGTGTAATTTCCACATTGATAGAAGCATTTATATTGGTATTTTTAGTAGTTTATATTTTCTTGCAAGATTTTCGTTCTACTTTGATTCCAGCAATTGCTGTACCTGTATCTATCGTTGGGACATTCTTCTTCCTTAATTTATTAGGATATTCTATTAACCTATTGACACTATTTGCGTTAGTGTTAGCAATTGGTATTGTGGTGGATGATGCGATAGTAGTAGTAGAAGCCGTTCATGCTAAATTAGAAAAAGGGGCTAAAAATGCAAAGCAAGCTTCTGAGGAGGCAATGAGTGAGATTACCTCTTCATTGATTTCTATCACCTTGGTGATGGGGGCTATTTTTATTCCCGTTTCCTTTATTTCTGGACCAATAGGGGTATTTTATCAGCAGTTTGGGATTACGATGGTTATTTCTATTTTTATTTCTGCACTGAATGCCTTGACACTCAGCCCTATGCTTTGTGCTTTATTACTTAAAGTTCATCATAATGAAGAGCATAATAATAAGAATTTTGTAGGAAGAGCATTTGATAAATTTAATGTAGCTTTTGAGGTTACCACACTTCGTTATGTGAAAATAGTTAATGTTTTCCTAGAAAGAAAATGGATAGTATTAGTGATTTTTGCCATTTCTGGAGGGTTATTATATTGGTCTAATTCCACGATGAAAATGGGGTTTGTACCTACCGAAGATAGAGGATTTGTTATGATGGATATCTCTTTAGCACCTGGTGCATCTATGGAGAGAACTTTTGCTTTGGCAAAAGAGGTCCAAAAGAGAGCAGAGAAGATAGAAGGAGTTACCAGTGCTACAGTGATTGCAGGGCGAAGCCTTATAAATGGTTCGGGGAGTAACAATTCATTAGGTTTTGTAAAATTAGCTCCATTTGATGAAAGGGCTGGAAAGCCAGGACAAAGTGTAGAGGAAATCACAGGAAAACTTTTTGGTGCTGTAGCGGATATTAAAGAAGCAAAAGTCTTATTTTTCCAAATGCCGAGTATACCTGGTTTTGGTTTAAGTTCAGGAGTTACCTTTGAATTATTGGATAAATCGGGAGGTTCATCAGCATCTTTAGCTCAAAATTCTCAGAAATTTTTGATGGAATTAATGAAGCGTCCAGAGATTCTTTATGCACAAACAGGTTTTGATACCAATTATCCTCAGTATGAGTTGACTATTAATGTACCGAAAGCAAAAGAATCTGGAGTTACAATAAATTCTATTATGGCAACATTGCAAGGGTATATTGGAGGATATTATGCCACGGATTTCACTAAATTTGGTAAGCAGTTTAGGGTAATGGTACAGACTACTCCTGATAATAGAAATGATATTTCTGACCTTAATAAGATGTATGTAAGAACATCAAACGGGGTGATGGCACCGATTTCTCAATTTGTAACTTTGGATAGAGTGTATGGACCTCAATCTGTGAATAGATATAATTTATAT
>CAUTLL010000042.1:0-7665 GCA_963539275.1 uncultured Flavobacteriaceae bacterium | reverse complement strand
AAATATCTCCTATTTACAGACCAAAGGTCAAAAAAGCTTACCAATCCTATAACTATCAATGCTATATTCTGATGGATTTTTTTTGTCAATGCTAAAAATAAAACTCCACTGATAATTAACACAAAGAAAAACGCTTTTATCACATCTTCACGAAACATAGCAAAACGCTCACCTATTAAATAGTCTAATAAATAAGGCGGCAAATATGTCTTTTCACTCTCTGTATAAAAACCAAATAAAGATTTTCCAATAAATACAAAAATTAAAAATATTGCTAAAATCCCACCACTAAAATACCTTAAAACCTTTTTCTTGTAAATTTCCGTCAAAGATTCGTCATTAAAAAAGCTATACAAACCCACAATAGCTATCAATGGAAACAAAAGCTCTGGAATCACCAAAATAGATGATGGTGCTCGGAATTTATTATACATTGGGATATAATCAATAAATAAATCTGTCAACACCAAGAAATTACTTCCCCATGCTAACATAACTGTCAATACTGATGCTCCTAAAATCCAATATTTATACCTTTTAGAAGCGAAAAAAAATCCTAAAATCGCCAAAAAACCTACTACCACTCCTTGATATGCAGGACCTGATGTCCCTGGCTGTTCTCCCCAATAAGTTGGGCTGGAAAAACCACTAACAATATTATTAATTTCTTGTTGAGAAGTTGCATTTTCTTGTACCAGTTCTTGAACATTTTGCATTATTCTATCCCCTCCTTTCTCTTGCGAAGCTCCTCCATAAAACCTTGGAATAAAAAGATTAAGCGTCTCTAATTTACCATAACTCCACATCAGCATCGCATCTTTATCCATTCCATCTTTATGAGCATTTTCTTTATCTTTTTTCTCCAAAATTTGCTTTCCTCTCACGGTTTCTTCTGCATATTCTGCATTGGCTAAAAGTCTTTGAGCATTCATTCCTATTCCCAATAAAAATGCCAAAGCAACAATTCCCGATGAAATACCAAAATGCTTCCTATCACTTTTTTTCAAAATGACTCTTATCAATTCTGATAAAAATAAAAATCCAAATGCAATGAACAAATAATAAGTCATCTGAAAATGATTGGCTACAATTTGCAACCCCATAAAAATAGATATAGCTACAAATCCAAAAAAATATTGTCTCCTCAAATAAACCAATAGAATCCCTGCTAAAAGCGGAGCGAAATAAGCTATGGTATGTACTTTACCATTATGTCCTGCTGCAATAATAATATAAAAATAAGTAGATAATCCGAAGAAAATCGCACCTAGAAGAGCATATTTCCAATTTCTTACCGCAACCATTCCTAAAAAGTAAAACCCTGAAAAAAGTAAAAACAAATAATTAGCTGGTTTCGGTAAAAAATTGAGAATATTATCCACCTGTTTAATAAAATCTCCCCGAAACTGAGCTCCCATTTGGTAAGTAGGCATCCCCCCAAACATAGAATCACTCCAATAAGTTTCTTTTCCAAATTCTGCACGATAATCTAGAAGTTCCTTTGCTCCTCCCTTATATTGCACAATATCATGCTGAATCAACTCCTTTCCTTGAAAAATAGGACTAGCATAAAATAGAGCTAATAAAGCAAAAAAAACTAAACTTGCTAAACTATAAATAAGATTTTTATTTTTTAATAAATATTTCATTGGATTATGATTAATTTACACGAAAACCACATAGGATTTTCTATGTGGCTATTTAATATCTACCTATTTTTAGAATCTGGGATTTCTTCAAAATCTATGGTTTCAGCATCCCAATTTATATCTTTTTTAAACTCTCCATTCTTTTTTCTATTTTTATGACCTTCTTTTTGATAAGGACTATTTTGAGAAAAAGTATTCATTGTCTTGAGAAATTTAACAAAAAACATTCTCTTAATGAACTGCCAAATGAAATAAAATATCAAAAATATAATGATAAATACAATGATAGTTTTCATATTTCTTCAATAAAATTAATTAACAGCGACCGTATTTTCAGAAACCGCCGTCATAGTCTCCGTTCTTTTACCATCGGTCATCGTTTGTTTATTGGTTGTTTTAATATTCATTTGAGAAGATAAAATCCATCCCGAATTTTCATCTATTTTTAGAGTTCCATTTTGACTTCCTTCTACACTCATTGTCATCGTGATTCCATTCTGAGTTTGTTTATTAGATTTAGCAGGAATATTCCCTTTCACAGAAACCTCAACTACTCCATTTTCTATTTTATTTAGAGTGTAAGTGATGTTAGATTTCACCTTTCCTTCTGGGTCTATATTTTCAGAAATTGTCCAAGAACCTCCTAATTTCACTCCTTTTTTAGGTAAAATATTGATTCCAGCAGAGAACTCTTCTTTAAGCATTTTTTCATTAAATCCCTGTTTGAAATATTCCAAAAATTGTTTTCTATGATTTGTATCTTTGATAAGAGATGCTATTGCTTTTTCCACTTTTTTATAAAGTTCATCTATTCCCTTGACAGAAATCACCTCCCCATTTTCTTTCATTTTAACAGAGAATTTACTTCCTACCAAAGTATTATTAATTGTCCAAATATTTTTCAGTTGTTCCTCTTTTGGAGCAGGTTGTTTCGTATCTATCACCACTGTTTTTCCATCAGCAATGGAAGTCATTTTTTTACCCAATATATTGATGGTCAAATCATACACTCCATTCTGAAAATCATTCACTACAATATTTCTTTCATCTACAATCTCTTGTGTACCTTTCATAGACTTCCCTGAAGGGTCTTTGATAGTCTGAACCTCTTTCTGAACAGATGAAAACGGATAAGTTTTTCCCTTTTCCAAAATGAATTTTTGAGTATAAACTCCTGCACTATCCGAAATAGCTTTCGGTATTGCTTTCTCTTCTTCTTTTGTTTCTACATTTTCTACTTTTCCTGTATAGGAATTTATTTTTTGCTCTGTTTTCTTATCATTATTACACGCAACTAATGCTAATCCTATAACCCCAAGGGTAAAAATTCTTTTTATCATATGATTATTTCTTTTATTGATTATTTTATTCTTTGTTTTCAAATTCAAAAAGTATTCCCAATTCTATAATTTAAGAGAATTTTATGATTTTATGGCTATTTTTTACTATCTCTGACATACTTTACTTCTGATTTGGCAGAAATATTAATGAGAAGGTCAGAAATATATTTTTTACTATCCATCATTACATTAAAAACTATAATTTGGTTTTCAAGGTCTTTCTCCACCTCTGTTACTGCCATAGACTTTTGTTTGAAGATATCATAACACTCCATCATAATCTTCTCCAAATTAGCTTTATGACAAAGTTTTATCTCAAAACTTATCTGATAAGACCTGCTGATGAACCTATCTTCTACTCTCCTCAATACTACCATCACAATGAACATGATAACTATCGCTGAAATGGCAATATTATAAAAACCCCAACCAATTCCTAAACCTACACAGCCCGTAGCCCAAATACCTGCTGCTGTAGTCATTCCCAGAACTATCTCTCCCTTTTCTTTGATAATACATCCTGCTCCCAAAAAGCCTATTCCACTAATAACCTGAGCACCCAATCTCCCTAAGTCTGTCTTGATAAAAGCAGTATAATCTCCCTGCTCATCTGCAAGGCTTAAAATATCTATTCTTAATTGGTCTTGCACCATAGAAACTATTGCTGCTCCAATACATACTAAAATATGAGTCCTAAACCCTGCAGGTCTATGCCTCCTCTCTCTCTCTAATCCTACTATTCCCCCGAAAACTACAGCTAATAGTAATCTGAAGAAGATAATTTCAAAGGTTAATTCAGGTACAAAGGTATTTACGGAATTCATATTCTTGGTTGTTTTAATCGTTACATAAAATCATTCTTAATTACTCTCCTATTTTTTGTCTCACCGCCTCATAAAGTATGGCTCCACAGGCCACCGAAACATTGAGCGACTGAGTTCTGCCTTGTATTGGGAGTTTTATTTTCTCATCTGAATGATGTAAAACTTCCTTTGAAATCCCTGATTCTTCATTACCCATTACCAAAGCACAAGGCTCTGTAAAATCTACTTCATAGATTAGTTTTGAAGCTTTTTCCGTAGCGGCGAAGACCATGACTCCTGATTGCTGTAAAAAATCTACTGTGTGAGCCAAATTTTTCTCCTTACAGATTTTGATATTATAAATTGCACCGGCAGAGGTCTTCATCGCATCAGAGTTAATAGGTGCAGCTCCTTTTTCAGGGATAATTACCGCATCTACTCCTACGCACTCGGCAGTTCGGCAGGTTGCCCCAAAATTTCTCACATCTGTCAATCTATCCAGAATAAGCAAAAACGGCACTTTTCCTTCTTCAAAAATCTGAGGTAAAACATCTTCTATCTTATAGAAAGGAACATCAGATATAAACGCCACCACTCCTTGATGATTTTTACGAGTGAAACGATTAAGCTTCTCCACTGGGACATAATTGGCTCTAATGTTATGCTTTGCCAAGAGCTTTTTCAAGTCTGCATAGATTTGTCCTTGTAGTCCGTTTTGTAAAAATATTTTATCTATGGTCTTTCCAGCTTCTATCGCCTCCATTACGGGACGCAAACCGAAAATAAATTCATCTTTTTTTTCCATTTTTTTTCTTATTTAAGCTATTTTGCTTGTCTAATAGGTTATTCTCTACTGTGAATTTGCTCCTTTCATTTGCCGACACACAATTCCTAAATGAGAATTTATTCCTTTTCCTTTATTTCTTGCAATTCCTAAATAGGAATTGAGTGTTTTTATTTGTTGGCGAGTTATTACCAATTATGAATTTGCTTCTTTTATTTCTCGGCTAAGAATTCCTAAATTAAAATTATACTCCCTTTCACATTATTCTAATAACTCATCAATGCTCTTTTTTGTGCCAAAACATACCCATAATGCAAACTCTCATGAATATTGTTAAAAATAACTGCATCTTGAATACTTTTCAAATCTGTCCCGAAACTGGTAGTGTAAGAGCGATAAGGCGTCTCAAAAAAACCTTTATCATAATGCTCTACCAATAGCCTTGAAGTTTCACGAAGGAGAAAAGCCAAATCCTCCACATCAGTTTCTTCTACATCAAAATTGGGGAGCGTTCCTTTCTTATATTTATCAATCCAATCTATGTTAATTTGAACTTCATTCCCTGAAAGATAGTATAATAACAACTGCTGAGTCGCTACACAATGAGCGATATTCCAAAAGATGTGATTATTAAACCCATCAGGGATTGTCAATAACTCATCTAATGAAGTCTTCAATAAAACTTGGCGAAGATTTTCTCTAATCTGTCTGTGGGTAATGAATTGATAATTCATATTTAAGCATTTATTTGAAATCCCAAAATTACATTTTTATCAATGAACTCACAAACTTAATCTTAAATTAGTCTATACTTCAAAACAAAAATACGCCTCCTAATTTTCTCACTATAATTATTTTTTATTATTTTTGCTTATATTCATATAAATTAGACAAAAACATGCAAAAAAGAAAAACTTATTTATCCCTAGTAGCACTGCTACTGACAGGATGGGTGTCTGCTCAGTCAAATAGTGTGGGTATCAATACAGACACACCAAATGAAAGTGCCGCACTACATATATCTCCCCTTAAAGGAAAAGCAAGGGAGGCTAAAATCACAGCTACTATAGCAAATGGTAAGGTAACAGGATTGAATATAGTAGATAAAGGATATGGCTATACTAGTGCTCCTGAAATCTTCATTGCAGGAGGTGGACCTTCTGCACTTCATGCTGGGGAAAGAGCTACGGCTACGGCTACATTAGATGCTAACGGAAGTATATCTTCCATCACCCTTACTAGTGGAGGAAATCAGTATGTAACCACACCTACTGTATCCATCATCCCTAAAGGTGATGCCCTAGGATGGGTCCTCCCGAGAGTAGACTTACAAAACCTATCAGACTCTAATGCTCCTATTAAAATAAAATAGAAAGTACAGATACTGATGCAGATGGACTTTTAGTTTATAATAACGGAAGTAACGATAACCTACCTTATATCTATTGGTTTGAAAAAGACAAAATGAAATGGCATGAAGCTGTTGATGCTTTTGCTACGCCAAAAATATCTTTATTTAGTTTCAAAAATGATGTAGAAGATATACCTCTTCCTAAAAATGGTGATTACCCTAGTATAACAACTTCTCTATTTAAAGAACCTATATCTAATATTGGTGGAATAGAAGTCGTTGACAAAAATTTAGCAAAAATACAGCTTCCAAGAAAATTAGGTACTTATTTTGTGGAAATAAATCTTAATCTTACCACGAAAAAAACTTCTACAGATTACCCATATGGTTCCAAAACGCCTTGTGATTCAGGAACAGACAATGGTGCTCCATGCTCAAAAGCTATCACTTCTACGGGAGAAAATATCATGGGGTATTTTATCCATGTAAGTTATGATAATTTTCTGAAAGATGGAGAAACTGACAAAGATAAACCTGCTCTCAGAAAAGAAAGTCCTATTATTGCAAAAGTAGGTGCCCCACACTCTCTGTCTGCAGTATTCGTCTTTGAGATTACTTCTCTGATAAACTCTTCTGCTCCTACTATAAATTTTCATTTAGGGAGAATGAGTGGTGGCACACACTTCAACCCTGTTACAGTTTTGGCAGAAGGGTCGTTCATTAAAGTTCAACATCTAAAAGGTTAATATATCATTATGAAAAAAATATTTTATTCTCTTTCATTACTCATCTGTTCAGCTTCTGCTTTTGGACAAGTAGTGGTAGGTTCAGCCAATAACAATACTCCATCGGTTAAGAAATATGCAGGATTAGAAATAAAAAGTGATAAACCTAAAGGATTTCTCCCTCCAGTAGTATCTTTAACAGATATAACGAGTAAAACAGTCCCTATAAAAAATCCTGTAGATGGTATGCTAGTCTATAATCATGGTTCTATTGTGACACCAGGGCTATATGTATGGGTGGCTAGTAAAAATAACGGAAATGGAGAATGGTCTCAGCTAGCTGATACATCTAATGTTATCAACTCAATGCTTCTAGAAACTTCTACAGATTTTGATATTTTAGAAAATGTTCCTATTGGACAAAAAGTCTCTCTTCTTAATAATAATTATAATATCATCACCAATCAAATTGGGGCTAAATTATCATCTAATAAAGGACTTACCCTCGTAGGTAATTCAGGATATATTATTTCTATCGCTATGGATATATCGGTAGATTATTCTGCTATTCCTAACTATGCAACTAAAGGAATAGGTGATACAGATATTTACTCTCATAACTATGTTTTAGAACTAAGAGACATAAATGGTAAAGTATATGGAGCTCCTGTAAACATTTCTGCCGTTTCAAGAGCAGGGCATAATAATAATCAGCACTCCATATATACTATATTTTCTTTCCCTGTTACTATAGAAAGTGTAACTCTATTCCCTCACATATCTTATGAAAACAAAACAAATGTAGATGGAAATAAGACTAACGGAGGTAGTTACTATACAGGATTTCCTGCTGGAAATACAGGAAAAGTCACTGTAAAAAATGTAAATATTCAAATAGAAAGAGGGGTTCTATCTCTCTAATGTTTCATTATTAAATTTTTAGAATATCAATGAAAAATATAAAATACTATATATTATCTCTTTTTTTAGGGATTACTTTAACAAATGCTCAA
>CAUTLL010000041.1:0-7777 GCA_963539275.1 uncultured Flavobacteriaceae bacterium | reverse complement strand
CCTTTGGCAATTTCCGCATCATCGTAGCCGTATTCTGCAAGTTCGGTTTTTAATGTAATTTGGGTTTTGATGTTTTCAAAGAGTATCCCAAATTTTTGAACCAGCTCTTGGTCTGTAAGATAGGTTTTTCTTGTCTTTTTAGGTGTGCTCCCTTCTTTTTTAGGAGTGTTTTCCTCTTTTTTAGGCATATTATCTTCTGTTTTTGGTGTGTTGGTATCCATTTTTATTCTATTTATTGATTTTTTATAGGTATTCTTCTATTTTTTCATGGTATTGGTCTCTATTTTATTGGTAGGATTTATTTTTTCGTGGTATTCCTCCATTTTTTACAGGTATTCTTCTGTTTTTTCATGGTATTGGTCTTTATTTCACTGGTAGGATTTATTTTTTCACGGTATTCTTGTATTTTTTACTCGTTTCCGTTGATGATTTTAATGTTTTTAGACTTTAACCATAAGTAGTAAGCCTTTATGCCTACTACTTATAAAATTATTTTAGGTTTATTTTTTCTTTTCCTTCGGTGATTTCTCCTATTTCATAGGCATCATCAAGGAGGGAAAGTGTTTTTTCTACTTCGTGTGCCTCTACTATAACTACCATACCTACGCCCATGTTGAAAGTGCCGAACATCTCCATTCTATCTATGTTACCGCGTTTTTCGCACTCTTGCATAATGCTTGGAACTTGGATTTTATTGATGTCAATATCAGCACATAATCCTTCTGGGATGATTCTTGGTACATTTTCTATCAATCCTCCTCCTGTGATGTGTGCGATGCCCTTTACATCTACTTCTTTGAGGAGCTTATGTATTGGTTTGTAATATAATCTTGTAGGTTCTAAGAGTGTTTCATAGAGAGGTTTTCCTTCAAAGGTTTCATTAAAGTCAGGGAATATCTTTCTTACCAAAGAAAAGCCGTTGGAGTGGAATCCTGAACTTGGTAGAGCTATGATTTTATGTCCTTGTTGGATTTTAGAGCCGTCAATGATTTGGTCTTTTTCTACAATACCTACGCAGAACCCTGCAACATCATAGTCACCAGGGCGATACATCCCTGGCATCTCGGCAGTCTCTCCACCTATGAGGGCACACTCATTATTTTTACAAGCTTCGGTGATTTCTAAAACGATTTGAGCTGCGACATCAGAGTCTAATTTCCCACAAGCGAGGTAATCAAGGAAGAAAAGGGGCTTGGCTCCGTGGCAAAGAATGTCATTGGCACACATTGCGAAGCAGTCAATCCCAATAGTGTCAAATTTTTTTGTATCAATAGCGATTTTGAGTTTGGTACCTACGCCATCTGTCCCACTGACAAGGACAGGGTTTTTATACCCAGCGATTTGGTAAAATGCTCCAAAACTTCCAATGCCATTGAGAACATTTTCGTTGTGGGTTTCGCTCACTGCTTTCTTGATTTTGTCTACAGTTTTGTAGCCTTCTTCTTTATCTACGCCGGCGGATTTGTAAGTATTGCTCATATGTTTTGATTTAAGGTTATTTATATAGGATTTATTAAAAATTAAAAAATAAAATACCGACAATCCATAAGATTATCGGCATAAGTTTTCTGCACAATATTTTATTCCACTATTTTTTGGAATGAAAAATAAGATATGATGATATACTGGTTCCAAAGTTTTTATTTATCGGTTTATTTACCCACAAAAATAAGAATTTTATTTCAAAAAAATCCATTTGCATAAAAAACATTACATTTGCTTTTCAAAAAATGAAATATGGCAATCACAAGATTATTTGATATTCCTTATGAAGCGTTGAAAAACTATCCAAAAGAAGATGCTTTAGCAACGAAATATGCGGGAACATGGGAAAAACTATCTACACAGGATTTTATCAACCAAGGGAATCAGTTTTCTCGTGGGTTATTGAGTTTGGATATAAAGGTAGGGGATAGAATAGGCTTGGTTTCTACGAATAATCGTACAGAGTGGTTTGTAGTGGATTTGGGTATCTCTCAAATAGGTGCAATTACAGTTCCTGTTTATCCTACGATAAGTATAGAAGACTATGTCCATATTTTCAATGATGCGGAGATTAAATATTGTTTTGTTTCGGATAAAGGATTGTATGAGAAATTGCTTCAAGTAAAGGAGCAAGTTTCTTCTTTAATAGAGATTTTTACCTTTGATGAAGTGGAGAATGCAAGAAATTGGTCAGAAATTTTGCACTTGGGAAATGATTTTAGTCAAGAAGAAGTAGAAAATAGAAAAAAGGGAATAAAAGAAGAGGATTTAGCAACGATTATTTACACATCAGGGACTACTGGAAGCCCTAAAGGCGTAATGCTTACTCATGAGAATATTATTTCTAATGTATTAGGGGTAAAAAATAGGATTCCTATTCCAAATAAAGACTATAAAGAAATACGAACGCTGAGTTTCTTACCGATATGTCATATTTTGGAGAGAATGGTTTGCTATTTTTATTTTCATCATGGTTTTTCTACTTATTTTGCAGAAAGTATAGAGAAAATAGGAGAGAACATGAAGGAGGTGAAGCCACATTTTGTAACTGTAGTGCCTAGACTTTTGGAGAAAGTTTATGATAAAATTTATCATAAAGGAATTAGTGCAGGAGGATTGAAAAAACTTATATTTCTCTGGGCAATGGGTGTGAATAAAAAATATCAATTGGGACAGCCAAAGAATTGGAAACAAAAATTGGCAGATAAATTGGTCTTTTCAAAATGGAGAGAAGGTTTAGGAGGGGAGATAGTTTCTTTGATTTCTGGTTCTGCTGCACTTTCTATTAGTTTGAATAAAAAATTTCAAGCAGCAGGAATACCAATAATTGAAGGGTATGGACTTACAGAAACCTCACCTGTGATTGCGGTGAATAGTTTTGACCAAATGAAATTAGGCTCAGTAGGTAAACCATTGGACAATTTACAAGTGAAGATTGCCGATGATGGGGAGATTTTAGTTAAAGGTCCATCTGTTACTCAAGGATATTTGAACAAGCCAGAGCAAACAAAAGAGGCATTTACTGAAGAAGGTTTTTTCAAAACGGGAGATATTGGACATATTGATGAGGAAGGATTTTTGATTATTACAGACCGAAAAAAAGAGATGTTCAAGACTTCTGGTGGAAAATATGTCGCACCACAAATGATAGAAAATAAAGCCAAAGCTTCTCGTTTTATTGAGCAAATAATGGTGGTAGGTGAAGGTGAAAAAATGCCTTGTGCTTTTGTTCAACCTGAATTTGATTTTGTGAAAAGGTGGGCGGAGTTGCATAATTTGGATATAGGACAAACTCCTGAAGAGATGGTGAAAAGTTCAGAATTGAAAAAGAGAATAGAAAAGGAAATAGATAAATTAAATCAAAAGTTAGGAAATTGGGAGCAAGTAAAAAGAATAGAACTAACCCCAGAGATTTGGTCAGTGGATAATGGAATGCTCACTCCCACGATGAAGCTTAAAAGAAAAGTAATCAAAGAGCGATATATAGATTTATACAATAAAATGTATGAAAAAGAGGCTGAATAAAAGCCTCTTTTATTTGTTGAAAAAATGAATTAAATCTTGGTAATTTTTAGGGTTAATTCCATGACCACTGTGATATTCTCGGAAGGAGAAAAATAGATTTAAATCATAGAGTAATTCATAACCTTTTTTACCCCAATCTATTGGAATAACAGTATCTTCTGTGCCATGTGAGATAAAGAAATGAAGATGTGATAAGCTTTTCTTATCTGCAATATTCTGTAGTATTTTTTGTTCGGGATAAGAGCTGAAACAAGCAATTTTATTAAAAAGCTGAGGATTTCTTAATGCTAAGGCATAGCAAAGAATTCCGCCTTGACTGAAACCACATAGATGAACCTCTCCGTTTGTAATTTTGTATTGTTTTCTTATTAAAGAAATTTCTTCCAAAATAAGGTGAATGGATTTTTCTGCTTGCTCTATATTGATGAATTTTTCAGCATTGGTAAAATCAATATCATACCAACAGAATCCCCCATACGGAGTATTTATCGGTGCTTGAAAACTAACAATGAGCCAATCTTTGGGTAAATCTGGGCAAAAACTAAATAAATCCTCTTCATTGCTTCCATATCCGTGCAAAAGTACTAGAATCGGAGTTTCGGAGGTGATTTTGTTTAGTTTTTTTGTGATGTAATTTAGTTTCATTTTAGAATGTTTATCCATTGATTGCTTCAACATTTTCTACGATATCAGGTAAGAAATTTTTTAGTAGGTTTTCTATACCATTTTTAAGGGTGATAGTAGAGGACGGGCAACCGCTACAAGCTCCTTGTAGAAGCATTTTTGCAGTTTTTGTCTCTTCATCAAATTCTATAAGAGATATTTTCCCACCATCATTTTCTACTGCAGGAGCTACATATTCTTGAAGGATAGCATTAATTTTTTCCTCGATTTCGGTAAAGCCTCTATTATTGAAAGATTGAGCTTGATATTTTTCAAAGATACCGTTGATTTTTTCAGATTTTTGTTTATTTAGAAAGAAATCTTGGAGGTAATTTTGGATTCTATCTAGAATATTATCCCAATTTGCATTTTTATGTTTTGTAATGGCAATGTAGTTGTCATTGATAAAAATTTCTTTTACAAAATCAAATTCAAATAATCCTTTTGCTAGAGGAATTTCTTGTGCTTCTTGTGAAGATTTTAATTCTAAAAATCCTTTGATAATAGGTTTTTCAGAAATAAATTTCATTACTTCTGGGTTGGGAGTATTTTCTGCAAAAAAAATAGGTTTATAATCTTTTTTTAGAATAAGTTGAGGATTTTTATTGATGTTTTCTAGGATAATATCTCTAAGTTGCATAGCTATAGAATCCCATTCAACAGAATCATCCTTGGCTATAGCAATAAAATTTGCGGTAATAAATAGCCTTGTAATGAATGGGAAATTAAATAATTCTTTTGCCAAAGGAATATGAGAAACATCAGAGTTCTTGTCTAATTCTAATGAACCTTCTAAAAACACTTTGTCTGCTACGAATTTAATTACTCTTGGGTTATCGGTGGTTTGTATTGAAAGTTTATTCATATTTTTGATTAAAGCAACAAATATAATAAAAAAAGTTAATGTATACTTTGAGAAAAATGTGTATATTTGAAGGGAATAATTAAAAAAAATAAAGAAAAATGATTTTATCTACAACTCCCACATTAGAAGGGATGCCTATTAGAGAGTATAAAGGAATTGTAACGGGTGAAACGATTATTGGAGCGAATGCTATTAAGGATTTTATGGCAGGACTTACGGATTTTTTTGGAGGTCGTTCTTCTACCTATGAAAAAGTCTTGATAGAGGCCAAAAATACGGCGTTAGCTGAGATGTCAGAAAGAGCAAGAAAAATGGGAGCGAATGCAGTAGTCGGTATTGATTTAGATTATGAAACATTGGGTTCTGCAGGAGGAATGCTAATGGTAACGGTCAGTGGAACGGCTGTGGTGGTATAATTTTTATAAATAATGTCGAAAAAGGTAACAGAAATAAAGGAAATGAGAAATTATGAATTGATGGTAAAATTTTCTATGAACGAGGAAAGTAATTGACGAACAAAATCCTATCGTTAAGAAATTTTATGAAAGTGAAGGTTTTATATTTTATAAGAAAATATATTAGATAAACAAGGAAAACTATATTCCATTTTATACATAAAAATTCCGTTATATCGATAAGATAGGACGGAATTTTTTATGCTAAAATAGGATAGCTTAAAAATGAAAATAGAAATCAATTCTTTTTCCTTATTTTTACAAAAATTTTTTAGAGAGAAATGTATTTAATTTTTGATACTGAAACTACGGGGTTGCCACAAAATTTTAATGCTCCATTATCGGATTCTGAAAACTGGCCTAGAATGGTGCAGATTGCTTGGCAGTTGCATGATGAAAATGGAGAATTGATAGAAAATCAGGATTATATTATTAAGCCGGAAGGGTATGATATTCCGTTTAATGCTACTCGGATTCATGGGATTACTACGAAGATGGCACAAGAACAGGGGCGAGATTTGAAAGAGGTTTTGGAAGAGTTTGGTGAAGTTTTGAAAAAAACAAAAGTAGTTGCAGGACACAATATAAATTTTGATTATAAAATTGTAGGAGCTGAATTTTATAGAAAAAAAGTAGAGGACATTTTGAGTAAAATTCCCTCAGCTGATACAATGGAGTGGGGGACGGATTATTGTAAATTAGGCGGAGGAAAAAATGGAAGGTATAAATCTCCCAAATTGAGCGAACTTTATGAAAAACTTTTTGGAGAGAATTTTGATGAAGCTCATAATGCTGCTGCCGATGTGAATGCTACGGCACAGGTTTTTTTTGAAATGATGCGTGTTGGGATTATCCCAGCAGAAAATTTGAAAATTACCGAAGAGCAATTAAAGGCATTTCAGACTCTTCATATCTCACCAATAAAGCCATTTGCTATTGTTATTAGAAGACAAGTTGAGGATTTTAATAAAAAGAAAAAATCGGTAGATTTTGGTGATGTGGAGATAGAAATTGGGGATTATTTCAATTTTCATAATCATAGTATTTACTCATCTTTACAAGCAACAACGGACATTTCAGACCTTATCAATAAAGCAAAAAAGAATCATTTTCCTGCTGTAGGTATGGTAGATTTAGGAAATATGATGGGGGCTTTTAAGTTCATTACTGAAGTAGAAAAATATAATTCTGGGATTAAAAGAGAATGGGAAGAATATTGGGAGAAAAAATCAAAAGCATCTGAGGAAGGAATAGATTTTATCGAAAATGAACCAGAAAATAAGGAAATAATACCGATTTTAGGCTGTGAATTTTACATTTCTGATAGACCAGAGCAGAAGCAATTTACTAAAGAAGATCCAGATAGAAGAACGAATATGGTGCTTTTGGCAAAAAATTTTAATGGATATAAAAATTTGGCCAAATTGTCCAGTATGGGATATGTGAATGGTTTTTATTTCGGGGTACCAAGGATATCTCGTAAGATGATTGCTAAATATAAAAAGGATATTATTGCTGTAACATCAGGGATAAATGGTGATATTCCTGATGCAATTTTGAATTTTGGGGAGCAACGAGGAGAGGAGCTTTTTAAGTGGTGGAAAGAAGAATTTGGTGATGATTTTTATGTGCAAATTCAAAATCATGGGTTACAGGAGGAAGAACATTTAAATGAAATTTTGTTACAGTTGGCAGATAAGTATGATGTGAGGATTTTAGCCCAAAATGAAACTTTTTATACGGAGAAATCAGATGCCAATATTCAAGATATTGTTAGTTGTATCAAAGATGGAGAGAAATTGACTACACCTATTGGTAAAGGTTTTGGAAGAAGGAGAGGACTGATGACGCAGGAATACTTTATTAGAGATGAAGAAGAAATAAAACAAAATTTTAGGCAATATCCAGATGCATTTGAGGCTTATACCGAATTTTTACAAAAATTTGAACCTTATACCTTAAAAAGGGAAGTGCTTTTGCCTAAATTTGATATCCCAGAGGAGTTTCAAAGTGCCGAAGATTTAGAAGATGGAGGTAAAAGAGGAGAAAATGCCTATTTAAGACATCTTACTTATGAGGGAGCAAGGAAAAAGTATGGAAAAATCACGGAAGAAATTAAAATTAGACTTGATTTTGAATTAGAAGTTATTGCAAAAACGGGTTATCCAGGATATTTTTTGATTGTACAGGATTTTTGTAATGAGGCTAAAAAAATGGGAGTTTCGGTGGGACCTGGTCGTGGTTCTGCGGCAGGGTCGGCAGTGGCATATTGCATCGGAATTAC
>CAUTLL010000040.1:0-7810 GCA_963539275.1 uncultured Flavobacteriaceae bacterium | reverse complement strand
TAACATCGAGAGTTCTGACGGTACCTGCTGGGATTTGCAGGTCTGCATTGGCGAGGTTTTTTCCGCTATTTTCCAGCAGTTCATCTACTCTTGCTTTGGTGTAGGTGTTGCCGACCTTTTCGCCCTCATCAATTGTGGCGATGTTACTTGGCAATTCTCCTACGCCGAGTTTTTCTTTCCATTTGGTGATGTTTTCAGGGGTTAATGAATCTATATTAAGTGATGATGTGGTAGAGGGAGAGGTAGATTGTTTCCCGTTGCCATCAGGATATAATGCTTTTATCAGCTCTGATAACACATCGGCGAGAATGATGTTTTTTTTGTCATAACCGCAATAGTCTGTGAAATTACGGATCTCTTCGATTTTTTGTTTGATTTCTTCCATATGCTAGAAATTTGATTTAAATTTCTTCTATTTTTCCTTCGTATTTCAAAAGTTCTGTTTGGGCAATGAAACTGATATTAAGAAGCGGATCTTCTTCCGTTTTTTTATTGGTATTGGCTTCGGAAGCATTGAGATAAGCAGGGTTTTTTAAGCTTCCGAAGAGCCAAATATTTTCATTATTATCAGGAATAAAGAAAATCAAAGGTTCGTTTTTTATCGTTTGGATAAATCCTAGATTTTTAAGCTTCATTCCCAAAAGTGAAAAACTTAATTCACTTACTGTTTTCCATTTTCTTTGGGTGCCTTTTACCTTTTCTGTTAGGGCATTTTGTTCTAAAAAAGCATCAATAAAACCAAGAGATTTTCCTTGTTTCAAGGCGATGTCTTCTTTTGATATTTTTTTCTTTTCGACAAAGTTTCCCTGCGTGGGAAGATTGATTTTGCTAAAAAAAGAAAGTGGAGCATACCAAATCCTAGAACCAAGCCCCCCGAGGCTCATCTCATCAGGACAGCGGAGCAAATCCTCTATGTTTATCTCTATTGCCATGAGACAAAAATAGCCCCCAAAAAGGGAGCTAAAAAGGACAATACCAGAGCCACAATTTATAAAAATAAACCGCCGTTTTTTCTTAATATTTTAGAAGTGGGGACATCTTCGGGAGGGGAGTAGCAGGGAAAATCAGCCTTATGCTCATGCATATAATCCCAAATTTGAGTAAGCCATCCATCGGCACATTTTTGGTGAAATTGCTGTAATTCCAAAAGTGTATCGGCAGAAAGCACCGTAGACTTTTGCCAAGGAAGTTCCTCATATTGCACCACGATGCCTCGGCTGATGAAGGATAGTCCTGCTGTATTCATCGCTACTAAAACCGAGTGATGCATCAAATATTTCTTGATTAAAACCGAAAGCCTTGGATCATACAGAAGAAATTCTGCTGTGCAAAGCCCAAAATTCAGCATCAATTCATCAAAAGCATCTCGCATCATTCGGCATAGTTTCAAATACACTTCTGCCGACTGGATAGGGTAGAAGTCATTCATCGTATGAAAATCCACCAAAGAAAAAGACTGCTTGAAAAAAGAAATTTCATTTTTAAGCCCTGTTTCAGAAAGCAGTTCCATCGCTTCTAAAAGCAAATTATCCGCCTTTTTGAGCCATGATAATCCTAAATCTCGCACATCCCACCACGGGGCGTTTTTCGCTTTTTGGGCTTCATGCTGGGCAATGCCGTAATTGGCTAAATGCACCTTGATTTTCGGAATATCCAAGACAAAGGAATAAAATATCCCCGATTTGATGATGAGTTCATAAATCTTCGGGTCTTGTTCTTTCAGCTTTTCCAAAACTTTTCCAGAGATTATCGGGAAAATTTTTTGCGAAAATCCATACTCAAAATCTATCAGTCCCAAATCAAAATTCCTTGGCACTCTTGCTAGTTCTCTTATTTTTTCTTCACCTAATATTTTTACCATATTTTCAGCTGTTTTTACGAATTTTTTATTTTGTCAAATGTTTATCCATTCACTACTTTTTGGCTTCCGTTTTTGTTTTTATCTAAGGTCGTTAGATTGATATTCGGAAACCTTGCCACATAGTCAGGATTCCAGCCATTCCATTTTTGAATAAGTCTAAAAACCCAAAGAGTTCGGGTATGCTTCATTGGAAGTCTTGCACAGAGTATCGTCCAAGCTTCTCGCTTGTCAGAGCCAGAGCCACTCAGGTTTTTCCCACCAGGCACCCCCGCCCCTAAAAGCGAGGGATCTACGCCCATGGCAAAGAGAATTTCCGAGTTCCCTGCCGAGGCATCAGGCAAGAAATCTCCACTGCTTTGAGTCTGTTTGATTTCTTCTATCTGAATGCCCTTGATGAGTCCTCCTGCCATATCTCGGAAAAATGGCGAGATGAGGGATTTTCCTGCTCCCTTATTGCCAGACATTTCTTCATCAATGGCTCTCACGAGATTTACCCTGTGCTGTTCCTTGACCTCTTTGTCAAACTTCGCCCACTCATCTTTCCCATAGCGATGAGCGAAATAATCATCGGCAATATGCACCAGGTATTTGAAGTTAAATTGCTGTTCAAACATATATTTTTTTAGCTCTGGCACAGACAAAACCACATCCATCCACCCAGATTTGAAGGAAGAATGCCACCCCACAGAGGGATAGACTTTCTCTATCGTCAGAGTATTAATAATTGGGATGATGAATTTCTTGATGTTTTTCGCCTTGCAATAGGTTTTGATTTCTTCCATGGAGAGAAACTGTGAGAAGCACGGCACCTTAATGGTGTTTTTCATATCAAACTCACTCTCGCCCCAAGCCGTATTGATGAAAACATGCTGTATCATTCCATTTTTCGGCTTCTCAAATCGGCAATAAGATGCCTGGTGTCTCGTTACGGAGATGATCTCCTCACTATTCGGCGAGAGTAGAAATTCAGGAAAAGCCACACCTAGGCTTTCATAATCAGAGACGATGTCGCTCATCACCAGTTCAAACTGCGTTCTATCAAAAAAATCGTAAATCTCTGGTACACTGCTGGGGATTTTCTCTCGGAACTTGGCTTCTTCATCGGTTTCAAAAAGCTCAAAAATCTTCAAGCCCAATCCATAGTGAGCCGACTTCAATACCTCCAAACCGCCCACGGCAGCACCCACCTTGCTGAGTTTCTCCATCAGCTTTTTGGGGTAGAGATTGTCATTGCCCCAGTCGCACCAGGCTTCATTGCCTAGCTCCGAGCTGTCGGTCAGTTTTGCCGTGGAGTGGGGCTCTGTCATTGAGGTGTTTTTTTGCTGTGTCCTTATGATGGTGTTTCCTCCTACGATAAAGGTATGCTCATCTATCCTTTTCATCTTAATGATTTTCCGCAAAGGTAAAGCTCCGATATAAAAAAACTAAGGACAATTATTTGTCCTTAGTTTTTATTATTTCTAATATTGCTAATACTACTATTAATATGAAGTTGACTATAGGAATATAATACCATTTAGTAACAATTCCAATAGACCATAATAATGCTGCAATAAAAGTAATAAAATATAAAATCCCATTAGTTTTTTTCTCCTTATTCTTATTTCTTTTTTCATCATATAAATAAGAATAAATTACTCCATAAATTAAAGAAGAAATTGCAATTGATGAAAAAGTAAAAACTATTTTTTTGAAGATACCTTTTATTTCAAAAGAGTTTGAAAAAACATTTTCCATCCAAGGAAATATACAGACAAAAACTAATACTCCAAAAAATATCAATGTAATTATGAATAATATGTAATATTTTAACACTTTGTAATTTTTATCACGAGTAATATGTGTAAGGTTAAAATTAATAATATTATCTTTAGAAAAACACATAACATTCCCTGAAATATATTTTTTATCATATTGTGTAGAATTATCTTTGTCTTTGAAATTATATTTATAACAATTTTTTACTAAAATATGCTCTATATTATTATTCAAAGGATTTTGCAAAATATCTAATAGAACCCCAGAAAACATTACTTTTTTGTATCCATCATTGATTAAAATGTCAATATTTGTATAAAGATATTTTTGAGAACTAATTTCCTTAATCGTTTTACCATTTGTAATATAATACCAAGGATGGTTAAATCTAAATATAGGATACCTTATATCTAACCCTAATTTTATGACAAAAGAGTGAAGAATAGCCCCCATTAGTAAAGATATAATATAGATAAGAGACATTAATGTTAAAAAGTGAAAAGCATTACTCCTAAAATCTTGGGGAATTTCATTTTTCTTGATATCGTTAAAAGTTTTTATGATAGTATCATAAGATATAGCACCCAAAAAATCAACTCCCAAGTATCTGAAAAATAAAATTATACCAATAGATAATAATATCGATACGAGACTAAAAAATATAGTCATGATAAATCTTTCAAAGAGATTTCCTTGAGAAAATTGATGAGTAAAATTCCCTCTAAAATAAAATTTCCTGAAAATAATTCCAGGAAATATAAATATTGCAATATAAAATATTGTATTTAAGGCAATATCAATATTCATAATTAACCAATTCTAATATTAATAGTTCTACCTGTTGATAAAGTAACAGATTCTGTAGCAGTTTCTCCTTTTTTTAATTTATTAATAGCATCCTCTACAATCCTTTTATCTTCAGGATTGTTTAGAATCTCACTACCTTCATCACTTAACCATGAAGTCTCTGTTTTAAATGCTTCATCCAACCCTTTGAATAGAATAGAAACATTTAAAAGTCCTATAATAATTTCTATAAAATGACTAAAGATTCCTTTCATCTCATTTTATTTTTCTTTCGCAAATCTAATTAAGTAAATTATATTATACAAGAATATTATATTTTTTAACATTTTACAAACTGCAATTGTACAAAATCACAATCTATTTTTTAGATTTTTTTAATTTTTAGATTATTTCATTTTTTCACTTACTCACAAGGAGCTTAAAAAACTACTTTTTTCCCATTAAACTCCTCTATGAATAAGATATTGATTTTCTTAATCTCTCCCGTGGGGAGTTTTAGGTTTCGGGTGCGGTTTTCCCAGTGGTTTGGGTTCCTAAATGGCGTGTCCATTTTTAGCCGTTTTATGCCCTTTCTTTTGGGGGCTTGTATCAAAACAGCTTCGGGATAAAATTTCACCGCCCCGCCCGTCTTATTCTGCACACTGAAAGTCCGCACCTTTATACTAAAAGGGATAGGGTTTTTCTTCTCATCAAGTTTTTTCATTTCAAGGAGAGCCTCCCGTAAAAATATCGTTTTTTCCATCCTCCAAATATCTATTTTACACCCATTCCCCCAAAAGACACCTAAATTTCCCCCTAAAAACAAGCCTCATTCTCAAAATAAAATTCTTAACATTTTTATTATCAAATTGTTACCTTATGAAAAAGCATTTTTTTTCTCAAAATATGGATATCCCCTGCCCCGCCGCCTTATTTCTTAGTACAATTGCAGTTTTGAATTTTTACCGAAATATGCCAAGGGAAATAGAAAATCCCTACGATTGCAGGGATTTTTTTGATTGAATTAAATGGTTTGAAAAAAATTAAGGGAGATTGGTGATGATGAAAGAATCGGTGTATTGGTAGTCAATGAGATGAGCGAACTGCCAATAGAGGCAATAATCAAAGGTATCAGAGAAGTGGGTAGCGTGTTCTTGTGGAATTGTCTTGCTCCGCTCGGAGGATTTATCTTTTTGGAAAGCATCATCGGTAATCAGTGGGGCGTTTTCCATGGAGATGATGAGATTGGGGCATTGATCTTCATTGATTTTTACCTTTGGCAAACGATGATCTTGCTCTGAAAGAATCTCGTTAATCAATCTCCATTTGTGGATATGAGAGGGGTTGTTAGTGGCAGGAGTTTGATTAATGACCAGCCACCCTTCGGCACGGAGCATGTTCTCCACATCTTCGGCGAGAGTGGTTTTAGAATTGGCTTCGGTTTTGTATCCAGAGCGGTCATGGTAGAGATAGACCACATTGCAGGATTTTTGGTGGGGTTTGTAGTAATCCAGAAACTGCCGAACCATATCGGAGAGTTTTTCTGGGTTTTTGGCAAAAAATTCTTTGATGAATCTTATTTCTCCGATGGATTCCAAATGCTGGGACACAGTGCCACAGTTGATTCTTCCCCCAAAGTCTAAATTAAATTGTAATGGAATGCCACGGACTAAATCGGTGTCATAACTGCAACTCGGTTTGTAATCCTCGGTGATTTCCCCGAGTGCTTCAAGGTCATATTTATAATGATAATAATGATGTTTGGAGAGCTGGGCATAGAATCCATCAGCGATTTTCCTTGGGCGAATGTTCATAATCTCCGCATCAAAAAGCACTTGGGATAGGGCTTTCTTTCTCATGTCTTCTATCCAGCCGTCTTTGAGATTAAATTTATTCACCGAAGAGGGAGCTCTGATGAAGATGTGCTTCCGCTGGTGGAGAGGGATTTTCTTTTTTACTTCTTCTTGCATGAATTCTTCTCTTTTGGTAAACCACTCGCCCTTTTGGGTCATTGCCACAGAAGAAACGAAAATCTCTGCGTGGAGCATGGATTTGTCTTTGAACTGGGCTTTTTTGGCTCTATTTGTGGTCAAGACATTGTTAAATAACCTTTCATAGGTGAGCAGAGCCGCTTCATCACCGATGACCCAATAAGAATTGAGACCACGCCCAGAGTTGGGGTTGTCCAGTGAGACCATCACGGCGATGGTTCCGTTACGGAAATGAATCACATTGCTCCAGCTATCAGGAGCTTGAAAGGGGAGCTGGAAGCCCAGACTCACCCCTGAACGCCCCACCACATAGTCAATCCCTTCATAAAGTCCAAACATCTCTAAGCCTTCTTTGGTGGAGGGTAGGGTTCGGGATTTGATTTGGACAAAGGTTTCTCCTACGATGACCCCCGTAGAGCGAGGCATTTGCCTTGCTGCTTCTTTTACGAACCAACCCAAAACCGTGGATTTCCCCGAACCTCTGGCGGCTTCTATGGTGATGTTGGGGATTTTATACCTTTGATTGGCTAAAACGGCAGCGAGTTGCATCGGATTTAGGACAATCTCCTTTTGAGATTTCAGGAGTTGGCTCACTTCTTTACTCATCATCTTCCCACTCATTTTCTTCTGTATTTTGGGTTTCTTGCACTTCTTGATAGGCGATGTCTTCTACATCTAAATTGGCAAAATCCATGGCTCCGCCCAAGACCATGGCATCAAATTTCTTGTACAATTGTCTCGGGATTCTGATGTGATACTCGTGGGCTTGGATTTTTTCAGGGTCTATTTGGTTTTCATTTTCATCAAAATTAAATAGACTTCTGTATTCTTTTAGGGCTTTGACTTCCAGCTCTACATTGCCTTGTTTTACGGCTTTTTGGTAAGCGTTCCAGAGGGCTTCTTTGAGGATAAGCCTCTCGGCAGCAAGGCTGGTTTCATCTAAATCGCCAAAGATTTGCATCGCCATGTTATACTCTCGGTAGGCGGTGGCTTGGGAGATGCTGTATTCTCTCATTAAAATCTGAATGGTCTGGTGTGCCGAATATTTATTATTAAGCCGAAGCCCCCAGGCGTGGGACATTCTTTTCTTTTTTTCTAATTCTTTTGCGGTAAGCTCTACGGAGGTCTCATCGAGATAACTGGCTTTAATCCGCTGAAAGGAGCTGTCTTTTTTGAATTTCATTAAACTCATAAAGCCAAAGATAAAAGCCCTAATGATGAGAGAAAAGGACATAAAAAAGCCCTACCGAAATGGTAGGGCAGGGTGTAATAAAAAATCAGTAAATGATCACTGAATTTTGTATGCGGCGGTCTTTATCCTTTCGGAAAGGTCTACTAATGCACCGCGTAAAATTTCTTTTTCTTCTGGGGTAAAATCTCCTTCCTCTCCATTAAATCCCTTTCCGTTCATCTT
>CAUTLL010000039.1:0-7873 GCA_963539275.1 uncultured Flavobacteriaceae bacterium | reverse complement strand
TATCAAACTCTTGCTTAATCAATTTTGATTGAACCACACTCTGCCAAGCCTGTTCTTCCAAACCTGTAGTTGGCATTCCTTGCTGTTGAGCTTGTTGCTGTAACATCATCAAAGCATCAAAATACTCCTCTCTAGTAATTTTCTCACCGTTTACCTCTCCGAAAATATTAGGGTCTTTACTAAATATTTTCTCAATAGTATCAGGATTGATGAGAAATGATGCTAATGCAATAACAATAAATCCTAATAAAAGCCAAGATTTTTGTCTTATCTTTCCTAAAAGTGTCATCTTATTTACTTGTTAATATTAAATTTAGTTTGCGAAAATACAGATTTTGAGATTAATTACAAAATTACAATAATGATTTTCACTACATAAGTTGCAAAATGATTCTGTTAAAAATTATTATTTTTGCTCAAATTTTAAGATTATGAAACAAGATTTTTTTAACTTTCAAGCTCAAACATCACACTTTGCTTCTGGCTTTGAGGTAGAAAAAGCCGAAGGAAACTATATATACGGAAAAGACCAAAAAGCTTATTTAGACTTTGTTTCAGGAATTTCAGCTAATATTTTAGGGCATTCACACCCTAGAATAGTCAATGCTATCAAGGAACAAGCAGAAAAATACCTACATGTAATGGTCTATGGAGAATATGCTTTAGAAAAACCTGTAGAACTATGTAAACTATTAGCAAAAGTAACTCCTGCTCCTTTAGAGATGACTTACCTCGTTAATAGCGGTGCAGAGGCTATTGATGGCAGTCTAAAACTCGCTAAAAGATATACCGGAAGAGAAGAAATTATTGCCTTTCACAATTCCTATCATGGAAATACTCACGGAGCCTTAAGTGTTTCTGGTAATGAAACTCACAAGAGAGCCTTTCGCCCTTTACTTCCTTTGATTAGATTTATTAACTTTAATAATGAAGAAGATTTCGCACAGATTACAGAAAAAACAGCAGCAGTAATTGTAGAAACTATTCAAGGAGCAGCAGGTTTCATTACTCCTAACCCTGACTATCTTCCTAAACTAAAAAAATGCTGTGAGGAAGTAGGTGCATTATTAATTTTAGATGAAATCCAACCAGGGTTTGGGAGAACAGGGAAGCTTTTTGGCTTTGAGCATTATAATGTAGTTCCCGATATTTTAGCAATGGGAAAAGGCATGGGCGGTGGCGTTCCTGTAGGGGCATTTATGAGTAGTAGAGAGATTATGAGCTGTCTATCTCACTCACCTAAATTAGGACACATTACGACCTTTGGAGGAAATCCACTAATTGCTGCTGCATGCTTGGCTACTTTAGAAGAAATTTTAGAGAGTGGATTGTTAGACGAAGTAGAAGAAAAGGGACAACTCTTCCGAGAACTCCTACAACATCCAAGGATAAAATCCATCAACGGCAAGGGAATCATGCTCGCAGTCAATTTAGAAGACCCTGACTTTTGTATAAAAGTAGTTCAAGAATGTATGAAAAAAGGACTCATAGTTTCTTGTCAATTGTATAGAAATGAGTTTCTCCGCATCTCTCCAGCCCTTACCATTAGTAAAGATGAAATCCAAAAAGGCTGTAAAATCATCTTGAAAGCAATAGAAGAAGTAAGCAAATAAGACTTTTTATTATTTTTCAGTAAATTTTATCTAATTCAATCGTGATTATAAATAAAATCACCTTACATTTATTTTACCCAAGTTGTTTTAACTTAAATACTTTATACATTAAGTCCCTGCAACTTGTTTGAACTAAATGTAAGCAGTATTTAAGGACAAACAAGGTTGATTGTATTCAATGTATCTTTACATTAAGTCCAATCAACCTTGTTTTAATTTAACTTCAAGAGTATTTTGATTCCCACAGATTGTTTGAATTTACTTACAGGCTTCATTTTTTTGGAGGAATACTCCCTTTCTTATTGATTAAATTAAAAAGTTTATCTTTGCGGGCTTATTTTTGAAAATAAAAACCTATGATGCAAAATAACACACTGAAAGGCGTTTTTTTAGTAGGATTTGGAGCAACCAGCTACGGAATGCTCGCAACTTTTGTGAAACTTGCCTACGCTGAAAATTACACCACTGCAGAGGTTACCTCTGCTCAATTTGTTTTTGGGATTTTAGGAATGCTCCTTATTAATTTTTATCATAAAATCAAGAAAACACAAGAAAGCACCTCAGTAACTTCGCAAGACATTATAAAACTAATGCTAGCAGGGACTTCATTAGGTATGACGAGTGTCTTTTATTATCTCGCAGTGCGGTATATCAATGTATCTATCGCTATCGTTCTACTTATGCAAACCGTATGGATGGGAGTTATTTTAGAATATATTTTAGATAAAGTGATACCTTCTACGCAGAAAATAGTTTCTGTTATCATGGTGCTGATTGGGACAATATTGGCTACCAATCTTCTTCACTCGGAGCTGAATTTAGACTGGCGAGGAATTGCTTGGGGTATACTTGCTGCCTCTTCTTTTACTACGACGATGTTCACCGCTAACCGAATAGCCTCTCATATCGCTCCTTACAAAAGAAGTCTTTACATGCTTTTAGGCGGAGGTATTATCGTAGCTGTTTTCGGTTTCATCACTCAGTTTGCTCCTAATAATTATGAATGGGCAAAAGAACTTTTTTCTACCATTAATGAAAATAATATTATCCGAGATTTTAATTTTGAAATTTTCTCTAAATGGGGTATTATCATTGCTCTTTTTGGAACGATCATCCCTCCCTTACTGATGAATGCTGGCTTCCCTCACACAGGATTAGGATTAGGAAGCATCATTAGCTCTGTAGAACTTCCTGTTTCCGTGATGATGGCTTTTTTTATCTTAAATGAAGAGGTCATTTTAAGTCAATGGACAGGGATTGTTCTCATCTTGATAGCAATTGTGATTATGAATATTCAATTCAAGAGAAGATAAAATTAAATTTTATGATAAAAATCACAGCAATAACTATTTTAGGATAAAAAATATAATGTATATTGCAGCCCTAAAATAAAACAGATATGACAAAAGTTAAAATACAATTTGAATTTCCATTACATTGTCAATCCGAAATTTTATTTGAATATCTCGCTACCCCCGAGGGGTTATCGGAATGGTTTGCTGATGAAGTACATGAAAAGGGTGATGACTTTTATTTTAATTGGGATGGATACGAAGAAAAAGCCACGCTCACAAGATACAAAACCGAAGAACTTGTAAGATTTCGTTGGGAAGAAGATGAAGGAAGCAAATGTTATTTTGAAATGAAAATTGTAATTGATGAAATTACTAATGATTTATCTCTAAACATTACTGATTTTTGCGAACCTGGTGAAGAAAAGGAAACACAACAATATTGGGAAAATCTAATTGAAAACCTAACGATAAAACTAGGAGCTGCCTAATATTTTCATTATTTATGGAGAAAAATCGTGCCTTTCTTGTCGGAGACGCAGTGAGCGTTTATTTTTTCGTGAGAAATAGGAAACTCATTATGGAAGAAGAATGTTACTTCTTTTTGATGGCGTCAATGAGAAAGATGAGAATGAATATCCCAATTTCTTTTACCCTAGAATACTTTACTGCTATTTTAGAAAAAAAAATAACTGATGAAGAGTTACAAAACGCTTTCATTCATTTTATTATTTATAGAAATGATGATGATTTACCTCTAACCAAATCTCCTGTAAATTTCTTCATCAGCAGTAGATTAACAGATGATGTTCTCAATATTAACACTCATACCATAGAAATGGATTTGTTAAAAGAAATTTCTATCAACACAAGTTTATTGAATAATATTCTTACCCATTCTCCTGAAAATATCTACGCAGAAATCTATGCTGGTGAGAATGATTTAGATGAAGTGATACTTCTTAATCCTCACAAAAGAATTGCCCGTGCTATTTCAGGAAATTTACTTTTTTTAGAGGGAGATACTATCCGTATTCCTAAACAAAACGAAGGAGCTTACATCTCTCCTTTAATGGAAAACCTTGTCACATTCATTCATAAAAATAAATTGACAGAAATTGAGCAAGCAGAAATGAATCCTTTTGAAAGTCAAAAAGCCAATGAAATTTTATTAGTATCTGACCAAAAAGGAATATTTTCCGTTTCTAAAATACGAAATAAAATATTTGGAAATCAAAAGTTCAAAGAGATAACTAATCTATGGAGAGAAAACTTTGACAAAATCTAATCTTTCCTATTTTTCACTAAAAACGGGATAGAAACCAGCCCCAAAAATAACATAGAACACATTTGAGAAGTATGAGAAATCAATGCATAAGTAAACCCTACTTCATTGCCTAAATCTTGTTCTTTACCAAAAGACATATAAATCCCTGCTATTACTAATTTTACCGCAATATGAAAAGACCCCGCTCCGCCAGAAGTAGGCACCATCATTCCCAATGTCCCCGCCGTGATAATCAAAAAAACTTCTCCTACTCCAAAACTTTCTGTTTCCTCTAACGAAAAACAAAGAACATAAGCAGAAAAAAAGTAACATAACCATATTCCTGCCGAATAACCCAAAAACATTAATCTGTTTTTCATTTTAATAACAGATAAAAGCCCTTCTACAACACCTTTAATGATAGAAATAATTCTTACCTTGAATTTAATAACACCTACTAAAAAAAACAATATCCCTATTAATCCTCCTCCTATTTTTAACCACAAATAAACACTATCTAAACTCTCTATTCCCAAGCCCAATAAGAATTCATCTACCATGGAATATGATTTTTGTTCATCTGATCGGTAATTTGTAAGCCTATCAAAAAATAATTTCAAAACCTCTCCATTAAAAACAAATGCTAAAAATAAGAAAAAGAGCATAAAGCATAAGTCCACCACTCTTTCTATTACTATCGTAACGAAAGATTTTTCTACTGGTATTTTTTCTACTCTATATAAAGCAGTAGCTCTTGCAACCTCACCACTTCTGGGAATAGTCAAATTCATCATATATCCAAATGCTATTGTCCAAAAAGCATTATTATTACTAATGCGATAACCCATTGGCTCCAATAATAAGTTCCACCTCACAGCCCGAAAGATATAAGCTAAAATCCCTAAAAACACAGAAATTAAAATCCAAAAATAATTAACCCTCTCTAAAGAATATTTAACCCTATTAAAATCTATACCCCTCAATACTATCCACATAAAAAATACAGCAATCACCATAGATATACATATGGTGATTATTGTTTGCCATTTATTTTTCGTGAAACTCATTCAAGCAAATTGTTTTTTTCATTTGGAAAAATTACTTTCGGAGAGAAGTTTTTTGCCTCCTCAGGTGTCATTTGAGCATAGGCTATAATAATTACAATATCACCTTTATGGGCTTTCCTTGCCGCTGCTCCATTAAGACAAATAACCCCTGATTTTCTCTTTCCTTTTATCGCATAAGTATCAAAACGCTCTCCGTTATTGACATTAACGACATACACTCTTTCTCCTTCTATAATCCCCGAAGCATCCATAAGTTCCTCATCTATGGTAATACTTCCCACATAGTTAAGATTAGCTTCCGTAACACTTACTCTATGAATCTTTGATTTAAAAACTTCTATTAACATGGTAGCAAAAATATAGATTTCTTTTCAATAAACCTAAATTAGTATCTTTGTAAAAATTAATCTTATTTGAATTTATTATGAAGAATTTAATTTATTACTCTATTTTGTTTAGTATTCTCCTTAGCAATAACATAAAAGCACAAGAAGCAGACACAAGAAAATCTTTCTTATTAACAGGAGTTTCCGTAAATATACCAAAAGGAAATACTCTGAGTGTATACGGTGGAGTAAGTGCCTCCGAAGAACATACCCAAATGTCAATGGTAATACCAAATATCAAACTCAATAAACTTTTTACATTCACTCCCCTTTATGTATTTTTGAAATCACCTGTACATGGCAGGGATATTAAAAATCATCAAATCAATGCCATGCTAACCTTTTCTCTTCCTATCGACAAAAAAAATAAATGGATTTTACAAAATCGTAACTCCTATTTATTCAAATCCACAGAAGGCGGTGATGATTCCTCCTTTTATAGGGGGCGTTTAGGAATTGTACATAGAACCAAAATTCTTGACAAAAACATCAACCTCTCCGCACACGATGAAATATTCGTTGATATAAAAAATGGAGGCTTATCCCAAAATAGAGTTTATCTCACTGCTGATGTAAAACTTTTCAATTGGCTCAATCCTCAATTTTTCTACATATACCAACATTATAGAAATAACATAAGTCCTAACAACCACTTATTTGTTCATTGCTGCTGTTATTCCATTAGGAAATCAAGGCTTTTGGAATAGTAAAAAATAAAATTTCATATCTTTTCACGAAAAAATCACAAAATATAGTATTTTATATACTAAAAAGTTTGGTTTTAACTTTATTTATCATATATTTGCTATACAATATTTTTAATTTTAAAACACTGTTATTATGAACAAAACTGAATTAATAGATGCTATTGCAAAAGATGCTGAGATCACTAAAGTTGCAGCGAAAGCAGCATTAGAATCTTTCATCTCTAATGTAACTGAAACACTTAAAAAAGATGGTAAAGTATCACTTGTAGGTTTCGGAACATTTTCTGTTTCTGAAAGAGCTGCAAGAACAGGTATTAACCCTGCAACGAAACAACCTATTAAAATTGAAGCTAAAAAAGTTGCAAAATTCAAACCAGGTGCTGAATTAGCTGATGCAGTAACAGGTGTAGAAAAAAAATAATTTAATTTTTCTAAAAAATAAAAAGCCAGTGTCTTAATAAGCAGTGGCTTTTTTTTATTATCTCTATTCAAAGAAATAACCCCCGTTTTTTTATTTCAGTTTTATTCTTATATTTGCTATTTGTATAAAAATTTTTTTTATGAAAAGATTAACCATCAAAGACATTCTTAACGATTATCAAAAATACACTCATCAAGAGCTATGCGTTCAAGGATGGGTCAGAGCTTTTCGTTCTAATAGATTCATTGCCTTAAATGATGGCTCTACACCAAATAATTTACAGATTGTCGTAGATTTTGAAAATTTTGATGAAGATTTAATTAAAAATATCAACACGGCTTCCTCCCTAAAAATTTCTGGGGAAGTAGTACCAAGCCAAGGTGCAAACCAAAAAATTGAAATTTTAGCAAAAAAAATTGAAATTTTAGGAGATAATTTTTTTGAGGAAATGCAAAAAACTATTCTCCAACCAAAAAAACATTCCTTAGAAGTATTGAGAGAACAAGCTCATTTGAGATTCAGAACTAATCTTTTTGGGGCTATTTTCAGAGTTCGCCATGCAGTTAGTTTTGCAATTCACCAGTTTTTTAACGAAAATCAATTCTTCTACATCAATACTCCCATCATTACTGGAGCTGACGCAGAAGGAGCTGGGGAAATGTTCACCATAACAAACTTTGACCTCAATAACCCGCCAAAAAATGATGAAGAAAAAGTTGATTTCAAAGAAGACTTCTTTGGTAGAAAAACAAACTTGACCGTTTCTGGACAATTAGAGGGCGAAACTGCAGCAATGGGGCTCGGTAGAATATATACTTTTGGACCTACCTTCCGTGCTGAAAATTCTAATACCACTCGTCACCTTGCCGAATTCTGGATGATAGAACCAGAAGTTGCTTTCAATAATTTGGAAGATAACATTGACCTTGCTGAAAGTTTCTTAAAATATGTTATTAGATATGTTTTAGATTATTGTAAAGATGATTTAGAACTATTAGACAAGCGTTTTGCAGAAGAGCAAAAACAAAAACCTGAAAAAGATAGAGCTACAGAGGGACTGATAGAAAAACTAGAAAATGTTGTTAAAAAGCGTTTTGTTCGTTTAAGTTATACCGAAGCA
>CAUTLL010000038.1:0-7913 GCA_963539275.1 uncultured Flavobacteriaceae bacterium | reverse complement strand
ATTTTTTCTAAGATTACTTAATTGAGTTTTTACAGAATTATGTATCTGTCTATCTCCTACTCTAAGGATATATCCTCCTATAATCTCTGGTTTAATCACAGATTTCACTTGATAAGATTTATTAGAATCTACTAAAGTAGATGTTTTTATTATTTGCTCTATATTTATTTCTAAAAGTTCTTCTGCTGTAGTCAAAACTACTTTTTGAACTTCTTTAAGCTCCTCTACACACAAAACATATTCTAATGCTATATTCTCCAAATACCTTTCTCTTCCTTGTTTAATTACAAGTGCTATCATATTTTGTGTAATAGCAGAAAAACGAGAAAATATCTCTTTTGCAATGCTCTGTTTTTTCCTTATATCAATAATAGGCGAAAAGAAAAAACTCTTTAACTCTTTAGATGCAGAAATAGTCTTCGCAACATCTTTCATTTCATTAAATACAACATCAGTAGTCCCTACCTCTTTAGTATATTCTAATAATCCCTGAGCGTATCTTTTTGCAATTTTTATCGTACCCATAAGAGAAATGATTAATTAAAACTCTTATTATCTAAAAAGTTTGTTATTAATTGATTTTGAATATCTTTATCTTCTAACTTTTGCTTAAGAATAACCTCTGCAATATCCAAAGATAAGTTACTAATTTGTAGTTTCATTTCATCGATCGCAGCAGATCTTTCCATAGCAATTGTATGCCTTGCTGCTTCAATAATTTTTTCCCCTTCTACTTTAGCAATATCCTTAGCTTCATTTACAATTCTATCTCTTACTTCTCTAGCCTCCCTTAAGATGTTATCTTTCTCTATTCTTGCTTCTTGAATAATCCTTTCATTCTCCGCTTTCAAATTCTGAACCTCCTCTCTTGCTAACTTCGCTTGATTGAGAGCGTCAACAATAGATGTTTCTCTTTCATTAAGTGCATTAAGAATTGGTTTCCATGCAAATTTTGCTAAAAGAAACATTAATACCGCAAAAGTCAAAGTCATCCAAAAAACTAAACCTAATCCTGGTGTTATCATTATTACTTATTTTTTATCGTTATAAATTAATATCAAATATTTTCTTATCATAGAAATTCAATATAATCTTGGTAAGCACCAACCGTGTTACCAAGATTATAATTAAATTATTTCATGAATGGAGCAGAGAAGATCAATCCGATAAGACCAGCCCCTTCAATAAGACCACAAGCAATTAACATCGCAGCTTGTACTTTATCCGCAGCTTCTGGCTGTCTTGCGATAGCATCCATCGCATGAGAACCAATTTTAGAAATCCCGTAAGCTACACCTAATACAGCAAATGCAATTGCCACATAATTTAATTGTTCCATGATAAAAAATATTTAGTTAAAATTATATTATTAATATTTTAAATTCATTTTATTAATGAGATTCTGCATGATCATCATGATGATGTTCTGCAACAGCCATTCCAATATATAAAGCTGATAAAATCGTAAAAATATAAGCTTGAAGTGCCGCTACTAACAGTTCCAATATAGAAACAAACAAAGCCAAAGGAACTGACACCACCGCAACTCCTATATTTTTAAATATAAATATAAGCGAAATAATACTTAAAATCATAATATGTCCAGCTGTAATATTTGCCATAAGACGCATTGTCAATGAAAATGGCTTCGTAAATATTCCTATAATTTCCAGAGGAATCATAATAGGCTTTAGCAACAACGGAACTGGAGGCCAAAAAATATGTTTCCAATAATCACCATTTGCATTCAACAAGATCGTAACCAATGTAAATAGAGACAACACTAAAGTTACAGCTATATTCCCTGTAAGATTCGCCCCTCCTGGAAAAAACGGTACTAATCCCAATAGATTATTCAACCAAATAAAGAAAAACACTGACAATAAGAATGGCATAAATTTCTTGTACTTTTTAGAACCTATATTTGGAATAGCAATCCCATCTCTTACCAATAAAACCACTGGTTCAAAAATTCTAGCCACTCCCTTAGGTACCTGTGATTTCTTATAAGAATTTGCCATTGAAATAAATAAACCCAATATAATCAATACCGAAACAAACAAAGCAAACACATTCTTAGTAATTGACAAATCATAGAAAACATTTTCAGTTCCTTTGAATAAATCTACAATCTGTGCTCGTTCTAATCCCTCTTCATTCGTCAACACTCCGTGATGCAAAGTATATCCATCAATAATCTCACCATGAGCAACCTGACTTGACATCATAAAATGCCAACCATTAGCATCTTTTACAATAATAGGCAATGGAATTGAAATATGAAATTCATCTTCTTCCCCTTCACTCAAAGTTGCAATATGCCACTCATGAGTATCATAAATATGATGATTAATCAATTCTGAAGGATTAAATACTTTTTCCTTCTCTCCTTCATTTTCTTCTGCATAAGCAAGGCTACCAAACAAAGTAAGCATTAATCCTAAAAACAATGAATAAAATTTTCGGTTCATTTTTTTATTTTATTGGTTTGCAAATATATTCAATTTAATTTAAGTTAAAAAGTATTTAAGATTGATTTTTATCAGATTTTTGATTATTTCCTATACCTGACAATACAGAAACATACAAAGGTATTGATAATAAGAAAAAAACTACCGCAATAAATATGGCTAACACTGAGTTATTTCTAATAAAAAACATCCAAAAAACAACCCACAATATATCTTTTGCAAAATTCAACCCCATGAATTTCATTAAAGCCATTGATTTTTGTTTAAATCCTTGATATAGATATAGCACCACCATATTTAGCAACATAAATGACAAAGCAATTCCACACATATATAGGATATACTCTGGATACTGACAACAGCACACTCCTGTCAGTAAGGCTACCAGCACATAAATAATAACACTTATATTATTCAAAAGTAGAATTTTTGCAAAAATAAAAATTTATTCTATAATTATAAAAAATAAAAGTATAATTTTTTCTATAATCTTTTACATTTTATTGGTTGGAGAAAAGTCATCGTCTTCATCATCCCAAAATTCATCACTATCTATAAAATCTTCTATATCTCTCCTGTCTTTTTTAGTTGGTCTTCCCAATCCTTTCTGGCGATAATAATCTTGAGAAAGTTTTCTTATTTTAAGGAGTTCGTACTGCTCTTTTTCTGTCATGTCCACGATATAAAGATTCACCAACTTTGCAACTATTCTACTTTTAGGAATTTGAATTACTTTAATCTTATAATTGATTTGATTTTTCCTAATCTCTATTATCTCTCCTTCCTTTACTTCTCTTGAAGCTTTAACTATCTGACCTCCAATAGACACTCTATTTTTTTTAATTTCTTCAGCAGAGATATTTCTTGTTTTATAAAAACGAACACTCCATAAAAATTTATCTAAACGCATTTTATCACTTTTATAATTTTTAAGCTTATTATTCTGCAAAAATCATCTTTAACACTTCCAAAGATTTAGGTGTTTTAAAATCTGGAAAATGATAATAATAGTATAACATGACGGAATCTAAAAATTGTCTTTTCAACTCATTTTTTATTTTAATATTAGAAATATCAGACTCTAAAATGTAATTTTTCCACAAGCTTGAAATTTCTTCATTAAACAAATGATGACTCACCATTATATCATAACGCCCCATTTCTGGATCTAAATACTTTTCATCGCTAACCAAAGGGGCTATTCCTTGAATTTTCAAAAACTCTACTAAAAAAATAAAATGTGCATGGAAATTATTTTGCTCCACTGCATTACAAAATTTTTTAATCACAAGGTATATATTCTCTTGCTTCACTTCTGTTTTTAATACTTGACTCAGAAATTCTGCCACAAAAAATATTATTGACGAAACACGAATATCATTACTTTCTAATATTTTACACTGCTCTATTTTTTTTATACTAATAATATTACTCTTATGATGATTATCAATCACAAAGGTAATCTCATTAAGTGGAGCTAAATATGCCTTCTTTTTATTCTTAGTAGAGTAAATTCCTCCCAAAAAATAAGATTGAAAACCCATTTTTTGAGTAAAACAATGCAGAATCACATCATGTTCTCCATACTTTACATAAGACAGCAAATATCCTACATCTGTCATCTTCAACTTCTAATTTTATACCATAATAGAATTATCTATTCTCTGATTATTCCAAGATATTCCGTTGATTTTCTTATCTCTATCAAAGTGAAAATCTATTCTCCCCAGTAATAATCCTGCCCACCCTACTTGATTCACTAAAACATTTTTACCATTTTTATTCTGAAACACTTGTGGTTCAGGCAAAAAAGTATGAGTATGCCCACCGATAATCAAATCTATGCCGCTTGTTTGAATTGCTACTTTTTTATCTGTCATTTTCTCCTGTTCATGAACTCCATAATCATAACCCAAATGAGATAAACACACTACCAAATCACACTTTTTCTCTTTTCTCAAAAAATCAGCATAATGCTGTGCCGTAGTAATAGGATCAAGATATTTTGTTTCTTGATAATTTTTCTTCCCTACCAAACCTTCTAATTCTACTCCTAAACCAAAAATTCCCACCTTAATATTTTCTTTTTGAAAAATTTTATACGGAATAGTTTTTCCTGCTAAAATTGTTTCAGAAAAATCATAATTAGAACAGACAAAAGGGAATTTAGCATTGGGTAAAACTTTCAAAAACCCCTCTAATCCATTATCAAAATCATGATTCCCCATTGTAGCTGCATCATATTTCATCATTGACATCAGCTTTAACTCTAACTCTCCTCCAAACATGTTAAAATACGGAGTCCCTTGAAAAATATCGCCACAATCAAAAAGCAATACATTTTTTTCATGTTTTCTGATTTGGTCTATAAGCGTGGCTCTTCTTGCAAAACCTCCTTGATTAGGATTTCTGCTATGATTTTTTTCAAAAGGCTCTATACGGCTATGCTGGTCATTGGTATGCAAAATCGTTATTTTTTGCATTGATTTTTGTTCCTTAATTTCATTTTTATTGTTCGCCAAGATATTATTGGGAATTAAAGTGGTTGCCAACCCTCCTCCTAATATTTTTAAAAACTCTTTTCTGTTCATCATCTTTATTTTTCAAATTTCAAACGCACATCATTTTTCACCTTCACTTCTGGATTTTTTCTAAAATACTCCAAAAATAAATCTCTCAAAATAACATTTGTTTTTATCATCTCTCCTTTTTCAAAAAAATACATACTATCTCCTCCCATCGCCAGATAATCAGAAGTAGCGATATAGTAAGTTTTTCCTATTTGAGGGCGTTCTCCATTGATTAAACCTTCTATTAACTTCCCATCTTTCACTATGATATTCAGTTGTGTCACAGGGTTGTTCTTTTGGTGTTTTTCATAATAATCAAAAATCCCTTGAATATCCTCTCCCTTCATTTTAATAATAACCATTTCATTTTCAAAAGGCATTACCTCAAAAATATTTCTCACAAAAATATCCCCTTCCGAGATATTATTTCTTATTCCACCGATATTCAAAATTGCAGCATCTACTTTAGGCATTTTATTCTTCACTGCCCAGTCATTTGCTCCTTCTAATAGGTAATCAGAGAGCAATGCACCGAGATTGCTGTTATCCCCTACTCTATTTAATTCCACGGAAGTATGAGAAATTTTTTGGTTCATTCTATCATCTAATTTTTCCTTATACGGAGCAATCAACTTAACAAATTCCCTTTTATCTTCAATCTCTTGTCCGATGACAATATTTTCCTGTGTTTTGACATCTACCAAATTCATATTGGGCTGACAAGCCATAAATACAAAAAAAATTCCGCCTAATAAATAATATTTAATTCTCATTATCTATAAAAATAAAATATAGTCGCAAAGATAATAAATTTAGACATGAAGCCATAAAACAAAATTTCATCACATCTCAAAATAAAGATGATAATGATTAGCACATTTGGGGTTAAATTTCGCCTTACAATAAATGCAAACATTTGTATTCATATATTCCCAAATGCTCAAAACTTTTTTGCAATGCCCGCAGAGAATTGCCTTTTCATCCCATTCAGAGCTTTTCCAGCGAATTATTTCATGAGATTCACAAAACTGATGGCATCGATAACAAGGATAAAAAATTTCACAACATTTACATTTTATCGCAATAATATCTAATGGACTATGATAATGCTCACATCTCGTTTCATTATCTACTAACAATCCCTTTACATTCATTATTTCAAATATTTTGTATGAACCAAACAAAATTAGTTAATTCTCATCAATTTTAATTTCCTTATTTTTGCAAAAATTTCAAATTAAAATGCTATCAGTTCAAGGATTAGGGCTACATCATTCAGGAAATTATCTTTTCCGAGATGTCAATTTCACCATAAAAAAAGAAGATAAAATAGGTCTTGTAGGGAAAAACGGAGCTGGAAAGTCTACGCTTCTTAAAATGCTTTCTGGAGAAATAAATTTTTATGAAGGAAATGTAATCCCAGAAGGTAATATTACTATTGGCTTCCTCAAACAAGATTTAGATTTCGTTAAAGGAAGAACCGTTTGGGACGAAACTATGCAAGCCTTTGAGCAAATTAACCAATGGAAAAAAGAGCTTGAAGAAGTTAATCATCAATTAGCCACAAGAACAGACTATGAAAGTGATGATTATAGCCAGTTAATCCATAAAATGACTGAATTAAACGACCTTTTGCATCACCATGATGCCTATAATTTAGAGGGCGACATGGAAAAAGTTTTGCTCGGATTAGGCTTCAAGGCAGAAGATTTCGGCAAAATTACCGATGAATTTTCTGGAGGATGGAGAATGCGTATAGAATTAGCTAAATTACTTTTACAAAAAAACGATTTGATGCTTCTTGATGAGCCTACTAACCATCTGGATATGGAGTCTATCATTTGGCTAGAAAGTTTTCTAAAAGATTACCCAGGTGCAATAGTGCTTGTAAGTCATGACAAACAATTTATGACCGCCGTATGCAATAGAACTTTTGATATCAATAATAAAAAAATTGATGATTATAAGGCTAATTACTCTAAATATCTTACATTAAGAGCAGAGCGAAGAGAAAAATTAGAACAAGCTAAAAGAAATCAAGATGCTGAAATCAAACAAATGGAAGATAACATCAATCGCTTCCGTGCTTCGGCAACTAAAGCGAGTTTTGCTCAATCTTTAATGAAAAAATTAGAAAAAATAGAGCGAATAGAATTGGATAACGAAGATGTATCTAAATTCAACATTCGTTTTCAACAAAGTATTGTCCCTGGCAAAGTGATTTTTGAAGCCGAAAATTTAGGTAAAAAATATGGAGACAAGCAGATTTTTGACCATGTGGATTTCTTTGTTAATAGAGGTCAGAAAATCGCACTTTTAGGACAAAACGGACAAGGAAAAACTACTTTAGCAAAGATTTTAGCAGGAGAAATCAAAGATTATACAGGGACTTGGACATTAGGACATAATATAAATATTGGCTATTTTGCTCAAAATCAAGAAGAGGTTTTAGACCCAAATAAAAGTGTTTTAGAAGAAGCAGAAGATGCCGCTACAGAAGAAACCAGACCAAAAGTAAGGGACCTTTTAGGTAGTTTCTTATTCCAAGGAGAAGATGTAACAAAAAAGACTAAAGTACTATCAGGAGGGGAAAGGAACCGATTGGCTCTATGCAAGTTACTCCTTCGTCCATTTAATACGCTCATCATGGACGAACCTACCAACCACTTGGATATTCAATCCAAAGAGATTATAAAATTAGCCCTTCAAAACTATGATGGGACACTTATTGTTATTTCTCATGATAGAGAATTTTTACAAGGTTTATGTGATAAAATTTTTGAATTCCGAAATGGACAAATGAAGGAATTTTTAGGTAATATTGATGAATATTTGGAATATCGCCAAAAAGAAAGTATCCGAGAAATATCAG
>CAUTLL010000037.1:0-8069 GCA_963539275.1 uncultured Flavobacteriaceae bacterium | reverse complement strand
AGAATCCAATGCTTTTTTCACTGCTTCCTCTGCTCTGTTATCTCCCGTCGCAATACCAGTAGACATCAATGCTGTTCCTGAATTTTCTAACACAGTCTTCGCATCACGGAAATCTATATTTATTGCAAATGGAGCAGTAATCACCTCTGCCATACCTTTTGCTGCATTTGTGAGCACCTCATCAGCTTTAGAAAACGCCTGTTTGAAACCTAAATTTCCAAAAATACTACGAAGATTATCATTGTTAATTACAATCAAAGAATCTACGCTTTCTCTTAGTTTTTCTAAACCTAATTCTGCTTGTTCTAACCTTCTTTTCCCTTCAAAGGCGAACGGAACAGTAACAATACCTACAGTTAATATTCCCATATCTTTTGCTGCTTTAGCAATTACAGGAGCTGCTCCTGTTCCTGTTCCTCCTCCCATACCTGCCGTAATGAAAACCATTTTAGTATTTTGCCCCAAAATAGCTCTAATATCATCCATACTCTCAATAGCTGCCTTTTCCCCTACTTCTGGTTCTGCACCTGCTCCCAAACCTTCTGTAATGGAAGGCCCTAATTGTACCTTATTAGACACTGGGTTATTGTCCAATGCCTGTGCATCTGTATTACAAATTACAAAATCCACTCCATGAATTTTTTTCTCATACATGTGCTTCAATGCATTATTTCCCGCTCCTCCTACACCAATTACTTTAATGATAGATGATCTATCTTTAGGCAAATTAAAATCAAATCCTGATGTACTACTTAATTCCATTTTTACAATGTTATTTGTTATATTTAGTGTTTTATATTATTCCCTATCATCTAATTCTTTCATCATTCTCTCATAAAATTTTTGTAACCAACTTTTCTTCCCTTCACCATTCTGAGGTATTAAATTCTCTTTTTCAACATTACTATCTCTTTGTTCTTCTTTTTCCTTTGGTTCTGATTCTATTATCTCTTCTTGTTCTTTTTCTATTTTTTCATTAACCCTTAAACTCTCCATCAACAGACCGATACCCGTCGCATACTCTGGGCCTTTAAGGTATCCTTCTTTATCGTTAGCAACATATTCATTTGCATAACCTATTCTACTTTCAAAACCTGTTATATAATTGGCTAATTGCCGAAGATGCTTCAAATTAGATCCTCCTCCCGTCAATACAATTCCTGCAATTAATTTTCTACTTCTTTCATACGCTCCATAGCCCTTTAACTCTGTATTCACCAATTCCAAAATCTCCTCCATACGAGAATTTATAATTTTAGAAAGACTTTTCAATGAAATTTCCTTATCTTGTTTGCCGTGCAACCCAGGAATAGCTACCGAAATATTATCTTTTTCTAACTCAGGCAGAGCAGAACCGAACTTTACTTTTAGTTGTTCCGCATGTTTTTCTATAATAGAACACCCTTCTTTTATATCTTCTGTGACAATCCCTCCACCATAAGGTATTACACACGTATGCCTAATAACATTATCTTTAAAAACTGCAATATCGGTAGTTCCTCCACCAATATCAACAATCGCCACTCCTGATTCTTTTTCATCCTGAGTAAGCACTGCTTCAGAAGATGCTAAAGGCTCTAATGTTAATGCCTCCATCTCTAAGCCTGCCTCTTTCACACAACGAACGACATTTTTTATCGCCCCCATCTGCCCTACTACAACATGAAATTTAGCCTCCAACCTTTTTCCTTCCATACCAACAGGCTCTTGCACTTCTGTGGAATCTACCTTATATTCTTGTGGCAAAGCATGAATAATCTCCTCCCCAGGAAGCATCACCAATTTATTTGCTTGAGCTTTTAATTTCTCTATATCATCCTCCGTAATATACGCTTCGGGATTTTCTCTCATGATATAGTCCGAATGTTGTAAGGAACGAATATGCTTTCCTGCTATCCCCACAGTTACTTTTTTAATAGGAACTTTTGCCGACTTTTCTGCCTCTTCTACCGCTGCTTTAATTGATTTAATAGTTTGCGCGATATTACTCACAATACCTCGATGAACGCCCAAACTTTTACTTCTTCCTACTCCCATCAACTCTATCATTCCTCGCTCATTCTTTCTCCCTACGATAGCCACGATTTTCGTAGTTCCTATATCTAAACCTACTGAATATTCCATACAATCTGTATCTATTACTATTATTTTGTATTATTTTCCACTTCTGTTTGCACCCCTTTTCTTAAAGTTGTTACAATTTGGTTATCGTATTTTAATGAAATTTTAGAATACTTTTCTGGTGATTGATAAATCAAATACTTTTCCACAAAAGTTTTAAATCCTTTAATTTTGAATTTCATATTTTCCAAATCTCCAATCTCCACCTCATAATTACCATCATTCGTCATCAAAAAATAATCTTGCCCTATTTTTTTTATTCCTACAAAGAAATCCCTACTAAACTCATCAGCATTCATATTTTTCACCAATTTCACCACTTTAAGATAATCCTTCTCATCAATATTTCCCGAAACCAACATGCATGGATGAGAATAATTTTTAGACAATGGAAACGAAACTCCTTTCTCGTCCACATAGAAAGTCTTGCCTAATTTTTCAAGCCTAAAAATAGGAATTCTTTGCATAATATCCAAATTTAGCTCTCCATTTAATTTTAAATACACATTAACACTATCTACCACAGGCATTTCTGAAATTTTCTTTTCTAAAATCGGAATATCGAGTGTCCCTATTTTCTGATGAGGATTAACCTGTTTTACCAACGACAAAATATCTTTTTCATCAATGAAAGAAACAGGTTCATTCTGTACCATTTGGATTTTCACTTTTTCTAACGGCTGATTACTAAACCTTTCCAATGAAAAATTCAACAGGAATAATAATACTCCTATTGTAAAATTTATCTTTAATATCCTATATTTATTTTTCATTATTATAGTTGCTCAAGCCATTCTAACAAACCATCATAAAGTGTATCTATATTCCCTGCCCCAACAGTTAATAGAATATCAAATTCTTTCCCTTTGATTTTATCAATAGCCTCCGCAAGTGTAGAAACCTCTTTTTTTTGCAAATTTACTTTTTCTAATAACCATTCGGAAGTAATTCCTGAAAAATTTTCTTGCAATTCTCTCGCAGGATAAATATCCAATAAAATCAGTTCATCTGCTCGTGCCAAACTTTGTGCAAATTCATCTGCAAAATCTCGTGTTCGGCTGAATAAATGTGGCTGAAAAACAACCAACAGCTTCTTCGATGGATAAAAAGTTTTAATAGAATTCACAACAGCATTAAGCTCCGTAGGATGATGAGCATAATCATCAATATATATTTTCCCATTGGGAAATACATGCTTAGTATAACGCCTTTTTATTCCTCTAAAATTTGCTAATGCTTTTTTCAAAATCTCAATATCAACTCGCAAATTACATAACAAAGCCAATGCTCCTGTAGCATTTTCCACATTATGAATCCCAGGTACATCCCATTCAAACTGATGAACCTCCCCATTAGGTAAATGAAAATCAAATAAAATCTTATCATCCCTCATTTGTAAATTATCGGAAAAATAATCCGCTATTTCATTTACAGCATAAGTTTTTGCATTTCTTTTAATTTCAATCCCTTTTCTAACAAAAAGTTGATTTTCTTCATCTACTAAATTTGCAAATTCATTAAAACTTGCTTCTATTGTCCCTTTATCTCCATAAATATCCAAATGATCTGCATCGGTAGAAGTGATAATTGCCCAATTAGGCGACAAATTCAAAAAACTTCGGTCATATTCATCTGCTTCAAGAACAGAATATTGATTGCCATTAAAAATAAAATTAGAGCCAAAATTCTCCGAAATCCCCCCTAAAAATCCTGAAAAAGGCAAATTAGCCTCTTTACAAAGATGAGCAACAAGGCTAGAAGTTGTCGTTTTCCCATGCGTTCCCGCGACTGCAACACACTCTGTATTTTGAGTTATTAACCCTAAAACTTTCGCCCTTTTCAAAATCTCAAAACCCTGATTTTGAAAATACTCCAAAATCCCTAATTTCTTAATTGCAGGAGTATAAATCACCAATGTATCTTCTTTTTGAAGGCTTTGAATCTCTTCCGAAATTTTATCTTCAAATGAAATTACAATCTCCTCTTCTTGTAGTTTTTCTGTAAGTTTTGTCTGCGTTTTATCATATCCCAAAACATTTTTTCCCAAACTCTTGAAATACCTTGCCAAAGCGGACATCCCTATACCTCCAATTCCAATAAAATAGAAATTTTTATAGTTGTTCATTTATTTCTGTATTATCTCAAAAATTTTATCTACAATCTCTTTTGTGGCGTTTGGCTTTGCGAAATATCTGATGTTTTCGGTCATTTCTTTCCTTAAATTTTCATCTTCACAAATCTCCATCAAAACCTTCCAAAAATCATCTTTCATTTCAGAATCCTTTACCATTTTTGCCGCATTTTTACTCACCAAAGCCAAGGCATTTCTAGTTTGATGATCTTCTGCTGCAAAGGGAAATGGCACCAATAAAATGGGCTTTTGAATGACTGCCAATTCAGAAATAGCAATCGCTCCTGCTCGTGAAACAATCACATCTGCTGCCGAATAAACAAGAGCCATATCATTAAAAAATTCCGATTGAACAATTTGAGAATTTCCTATACATTGAGGGACCGTTTCTTGCTTTCCCATTTGCCAAATCAATTGAAAATCATTCTCAATAATTTTATCCATATGAGCTTCCCAAGCATCATTAATTGTTTTTGAACCTAATGAACCTCCAACGGAAAAAATAGTCAATTTGCTTTTATCGAAACCTAATTTCTCTTTAGCTATATCTTTATTAATTCTATTTCTAATAATATTTTCCCTAATAGGATTTCCTAAAAAATATGTCGGAGTCTTTCCAAAAAAGTTTTGCATTTCAGGATAAGCTGTAAATACAGCCTTCGCTCTTTTAGAAAGAAAAATATTCGTTTTTCCAGGTAAGGAATTCTGCTCTTGTATAAAGATAGGCACCCCCATTCGGGAAGCTACAAATAATGCTGGAGCACTCGCAAAACCTCCCGTACCAATGGCAAAATCAGGGTTAAAATTCTTTATAATTTTTTTAGCTTTATATAAACTGAAAATAATCTTAAAAGGCAATCCCAAATTTTTGAAAAAATTACCACGATTAAACCCCGAAATATTCAGCCCTTCAATCTTAAATCCTGCTTGAGGTACTTTTTCCATCTCCATTTTTCCTTCCGCACCAATGAATAGAAACTCTGCACTGGGCATTCTTTTTTGTATCTCTTGTGCTATTGCTATTGCAGGAAAAATATGCCCCCCTGTACCACCTCCACTGATTAAAACTCTCAATTTTTCAATCCCCCTATTTTTTATATTATCTCGCATTTTTTATTTCAAAATTTTTAATAAAGTAGTCTATCCCTATGCAATATCACTTATTCCCTGAACAGACTGTTTTTTTCCCTCTCCCTCATCATATAAAACTTGAATTCTAGAACTTATATTTAACACTATACCCAATTGCATATAAGTAACCAACATAGAAGTACCTCCATAACTTATCAGTGGTAAAGGTTGACCAGTAACGGGCATCATACTTAAAGCAACCGCAATATTAATTGACAACTGCACAAATATCATCACTCCAATAGATATCGATAATAATTTGCCAAAAAAATAAGGTATATTTCTAGCAATCATAATAATGCGTACAAGTATAATAAAATATAACCCAATCAAAGCAAGTCCTCCTAAAAAACCATATTCTTCTATAATAATAGCAAAAATAAAATCTGATGCCGATTGTGGCAAAGATGAAACTAACGCACTTTTACCAGGGCCTACTCCTTTAAAACTTCCATGAACAATCGCAGCCTTAGCTCTATCTACTTGATAATCTTTTTCTCTACGCTCTTCCTCATTCAGCTCCTTAATACCTAAAAATACTTCTATCCTACTTTTCCAAGTATGCACACGAGTCTTTTCAAAAATATTAGTAGTAAGTGCCAAAAACAAAAACACCCCTACTAATACCGCCATAACACCTCCAAATACAGCCAATTGCTTAATGGAATATTGCCCTATCAACATCACAATCATAGACACTCCCAGGATAATCAATCCTGTAGAGCCATTATCCTTAAATACAAGACCAAAAACAGTTAAGATTGGCAAGAATAACAATATTATATTCTGTACCACTGAATATTCTCTAAAAGTCTTTCTTGTCAAATACCAACATATATGAATAATAAGCAACAAATAAGCAAATGTAGAGGGCTGAAAAGAAAATGGTCCTAGTTTAATCCATCGGGCTGCACTTGCACCACCAATAGTACTCCCTACAAATATAGCCCACAATAACAACGCTATAGCCACTCCTAAAAGAACGATACTAGAATAGCCTATATACTCATACCTAAATATTCCTATGCCTCTCATAATCCCCAAGCCAATAACAATAAATAAAGCATGTTTTACTAAATGCCCCGCGGTTGTTCCTTCTCCTACCACATATTCCAAATTAGCACTGGCCGAGTATACTGGAAACAAAGAAAATAAAGAAATCATTATCACCGCTATCCAAAGAATTTTATCTCCTTTGAACCATCCGTATTTTTTTAAATCTTTAAGTATTTCTTTTTTCATAATCTATCTCAAAACTTCTGCTTTAAACTTCTTTCCCCTATCTTCATAATTATCAAATAAATCAAAACTTGCACAACATGGAGAAAGCAGTACAGAATCCCCTTCTTGTGCAATATTTTTAGCCATTTTCACACAATCTTCTATATTAGATGTATCAAAAATCATTTCTTTTTTCCCTTGAAAAAATTTGATGATTTTCTCATTATTCAATCCCAAACATATAATTGCCTTTACTTTTTCCTTAACTAAATCCTCTACTTCGCTGTAATCATTTCCTTTATCTACCCCTCCCACAATCCATATCACAGGTGTTTCCATGCTTTCCAAAGCAAAATATGTTGCATTAACATTCGTTGCCTTACTATCATTAATATAATTCACTCCATCAATTTCAGCAAATTTCTCCAAACGATGTTCTACAGCCTGAAAAGTTTTTAAAGATTTCTCCAAATTATCATTACTGATATTCAATAACTTGGCAACAATAGATGCTACCAAACAATTTGCTACATTATGTTTTCCCACTAAGGCCATTTTACTAATAGGCATAGAAAAAGTTATTCCCTCCAACTTCACAAAAATATGGTCATTGGTAGCGAATCCTCCCTCTTCTAATTTTTCATTGAGTGAGAACGATATTTTTTTAGAGTGTATATCAACTTTATTCAATAAATTTTTACTCATCTCATCATCTTTATTATAGATGAAAAAATCGTTATTTTGTTGATTTTTAGCAATATTGAATTTTGCCAAAGCATATTCTTTATAATTATAATTATATTGGTCAAGATGGTCTGGCGAAAGATTTAACAATAACGAAATATATGGTCGGAAATTCTGAATATCATCTAACTGAAAACTACTAATTTCCAATACATAATAGTCAAAATTTTCTGTAGCCACCTGCATTGCAAAACTTTCACCGATATTTCCGCCTAGCCCGACATTTAATCCGCTGTTTCTCAGAATATGATAAATTAGCGAAGTGGTAGTCGTTTTCCCATTACTCCCCGTAATGGCAATAATTTTGGCATCTGTAAATTCTGCTGCAAATTCTATTTCCGAAGACAAACGAATATTTTTCTGTTTAATTTTTTGAATTAAATCTGCATTTTTTGGAATACCAGGGCTTTTAATCACCCAATCTACGGATAAAATTTGCTCTTCATCATGTGAGCCTTCTTCAAATTCAACGCCAACTTCTTGTAATTGTTTTTTATAATACTCCTTAATATTTCCCCTATCTGAAAGAAAAACATCAAATCCTTTTTTCTTCGCTTAAAATGCTGCTCCTACTCCACTTTCTCCCCCTCCTAATATTACTATTTTCATTTTTTCAATTCTGCTTGATTAAATTTTATTTTTCTGTATTCAGAAAACTATATTTTATTATCTCACCTTTAAAGTTATCAAACATATAATCGCCAAAACTGCTCCAATAATC
>CAUTLL010000036.1:0-8108 GCA_963539275.1 uncultured Flavobacteriaceae bacterium | reverse complement strand
GCTGAAAATATCCATGCTATAGAAGTAGGGAAAGTAACCGATAGTGGAAGAATGCAGATATTTTGGAGAGGAAATAAAATTGTGGATTTAAGTAGGGAGTTTTTGAATACAAATGGCTGTGCCAAGTCTCAAAATGTTAAAATATCTCATCTAAAACAGATTGAAAATAAGAAAATTGATTTTAATAAAGAGAATTTCATTCAGCTTCTGAAAGATAAAAATATTGCTTCACAAAAAGGATTGGTAGAAATGTTTGATTCTACAGTGGGGGCGACTACGGTAACTTTGCCGCTGGGTGGGAAATACCAACTTACCCCAATGGAAGGAAGTGTACAAACTTTACCAGTTTTAGGAGCGAAAAATATAGAAACAGTTTCTTTGGTGAGTTGGGGATTTGATGCTGAGAATTCTAAACAAAATTCAATGATAGGTGCCGCAAATGCTGTGGTAGAATCCGTAGTGAAAATTGTAGCAATGGGAGGCGATTATCAAAAAATACGACTGAGTTTTCAAGAATACTTTGAAAAATTAGGACAAGCCCCAGAAAAATGGGGAAAACCCTTGGCTTCTCTGTTAGGTGCCTATGATGCTCAGATGAATTTAGGATTAGCTGCCATTGGTGGAAAAGACTCTATGAGTGGAACTTATCAGGATATTAATGTTCCTCCTACGCTTATTTCTTTTGCTTGTGCTGATGGGGAGAAGAAGAATATTATTTCCCCAGAGTTTAAAAAGGTAGGGAATATCCTTTATCATTTCCAGCATCAACCCCAAGAAAATGGGCTTCCGAATTATGAAGCATTAAAACAAATTTTTGCTTTTATCTATGATTCTATTGTAAAAGGGAAAGTAGTTTCTGTAAAAATTATTAAGGAAGGAGGAGTTGCAGTAGCATTGGCAAAAATGTCTTTTGGAAATGGTTTTGGGGCAAGAGTAATGATAGAAGACACTCAAATTTTTGAGAAGAATATAGGTTCCTTAATCATTGAGGCAAGTGAAGAAATAAAATGTCCTTTATTAAAAAGAATAGGGGAAGTAACAGATGAGGATAGCTTAGTTATCAATGAGCAAAGATTTCTTATTAGTGAGTTAAGAAAAGCATATACTTCAACATTTGAAGAGCTTTTCCCAACGAGAGAGAAAGAAAAAATCATCATCAATATAGATGAAGAGTTTAACTCTGTTACTCCAAGAAATATCATCATTAAAAAACATCATTCAGAGAAACCGAAAGTATTTATTCCAATTTTCCCAGGTACGAATTGTGAATATGATATGAGTAATGCTTTCCGAAAAGAAGGGGCAGAAGTAAATATGTTTCCGTTAGTTAATTTAGATTATAATCATCTACAAGGGAGCATTAATCATTGGGTAAAAGAAATTAATAATGCTCAAATATTGGCATTTGCAGGAGGATTTTCTGCAGGGGATGAGCCTGATGGTTCTGCTAAGTTTATTGTGAATGTTTTAAAGAATGAACAGATGAAAGAGGCGGTGCATAAGCTTTTGGAAAGAGATGGATTGATTATCGGGATTTGTAATGGTTTTCAAGCTTTGGTGAAATCAGGCTTATTACCTTATGGTGAGATTAGGGATTTAGATGAAAATTCTCCTACCTTGGCTCATAATGCTATCGGTAGGCATATCTCTCAAATGGTAGATGTGAAAGTTGTAAATGATGAGTCGCCTTGGCTTAAAGGGATGAAAGACCAAGTCTATACTATTCCTATTTCTCATGGAGAAGGGCGTTTCATGGCTTCGGAGGAAGTTATTAAAGAGCTTTACAAGAATGGACAAATTGCAACGCAGTATATAGATTTAGAAGGAAACATTGCCCACGGAATGCCATTTAATCCTAATAACTCATTATTTGGCATTGAAGGGATTACCAGTCCTTGTGGTAAGATTTTCGGGCGAATGGGACATTCAGAAAGGTTTGCTGATGGATTATTTAAGAATATTCCTTCTGTTAACTATCATAATGTTTTCAAAAATGGGGTGGAATATTTTAAATAATTAAATGAATATCTTGTATTCTTGATTGAATATTGATTGTTCTTTAAGTAATATTTAAATTCATTATAGAATTTTTAATATTCTTTATAGAAGATATTTTAAGGGTTCAAGAATTATTTATATTCTTTAAAGAATATTTGTTTTTATAAGTGGAATGTTGTTTATTCTAAATAGAATATATAGTATTCAATCAAGAATGTTTGTGTTTATTTGTTTAATATTAGTTATTCTATTAATAATTTATTGTATTATTGTAATAAAATAGAAATTTGATAGTTTAATATTTAATATTCATTATAAAATTATAGATTATGGCAAAATCATACGCAGAAAAAATCATTGAAACTAAAATAATGATAGATGGATTGAAGGAGTTTAAGGATTCTTTACCTTTAGGGGTTAAGGAAAGTACAGCTAATGATTTAGAAACTTTAAGGCAAAAGATAGAACAGCTTAATAGTGAGCAGGAAAGTTTGAAAGCAGAACTAAAAAAGAAAACGGAAGCGATAGGAAAGAAGTTTGAAGAGCTTTACAAGATGTATTCTGACACTAGAAAGCGAATAAAATTAGATGTAGAGAAGTCATTATGGCGTAAATTTGGGATAGAAGATAAAAGATAATCAATAATAATAAAAGAATAAAACTTTAATACTATGAACTTAAAAAAAGAAATGCTCTACGAAGGTAAAGCAAAGCAAGTTTTTGCAACGGATAAAGTAGATGAAGTAGTAGTCAGATTCAAAGATGATGCTACAGCCTTTAACGCACAAAAAAGAGGGCAAGTAGATAAGAAAGGGCAGATGAATAATGCCATTACTACGCTTATTTTTGAGTATCTCAATGATAAAGGGATTCCTACCCACTTCATCAAGCAAATAGATGAGCGTGAACAGCTCGTAAAAAAGGTAGATATTATACCATTAGAGATGGTTGTAAGAAATTATGTGGCAGGAAGTATGGCGCAGAGGTTAGGTGTAGAGGAGGGGGTGAAGTCTCCTGTAACAATCTTTGATATTTGCTATAAAGATGATGCATTAGGAGACCCATTAATTAATGATTATCATGCAATCTTTTTGGGAGCAGCGACAAGGGAGGAACTTGATGAAATGTATACCCTTACTGGGAAAATAAATGAGATTCTGATTGACTTATTCGATAAGATGAATATCATATTAGTAGATTTCAAGATAGAATTAGGGAAAACTATGGATGGCAGAATTATTTTAGCAGATGAAATCTCTCCAGATACTTGTCGTCTATGGGATAAAGATACTATGAAGAAGCTAGACAAAGACAGATTCCGAAGAGATTTAGGAGAAGTAACAGAGGCTTATGAAGAAATCTATCATAGATTAAGAAAAGTCTTGAATAAATAATAATTATTTTTAAAATAATGAAAGATTTAGAATATTACCGAAGAGAATATTTAGAATATTTTAAGCATCATCCTTATCACCGAAACATTCTTAAAGTAGGAAAAGAAGACATTCAAGATTTTTTAAATGAAGAGTGTGGAGTCTTTGGGCTATTTTCAGATACCCCCGTGGATACTTTTTCATTATCTCAGTTTGGGCTTTTTGCTTTACAGCATAGGGGGCAGGAAGCCTGTGGAGTAGCGGTAGCGAATGAAGGGGAAATTCATTTTGCAAAAGAATCTGGGTTGGTTTTAGATGTTTTCAAGGGGATTGAAACTCCGGAAGCCTTTATGGGGAATGCGGTCATAGGACACACCCGATATACTTCTGTAAAAGATGATAAGAGCTATAATTTTCAGCCTTTTTTTGCTAAAAATGAATATGACCAGATATTTCTTTCTGTGGCGTATAATGGAGATTTGACCAATGCGAAAGAATTAAAGCAAGAATTAGAAGAAGAAGGTGTAGTTTTCAAAACTAATTCTGATGCTGAGGTGTTATTACGCATGCTCCAAAAGTATTATCATTTAGGAATAGAAGAAAGTATTAAAACTACTATGAATAAAGTAAAAGGAGCATATTCTGTAGTTGGGATTACTTGTGATACATTCTTTTCATTTAGGGATTTTAATGGGATTCGTCCTTTGGTTTTAGGGAAATTAGAGAATGATATTTTTGTAACTGCCTCGGAAACTTGTGCACTAGATGCTATTGGTGCGAAATATGTAAGGGATATTCGTCCTGGTGAAATGATTTTAGTGAAGAAAGGAGAGGGTTTGAAATCAGTTCAAGTAAAAGAGAATTGTGTTAATAGGATTTGTTCTTTTGAATATGTTTATTACGCTCGTCCAGACTCTATGTTAGAGGGAGTAAGTGTTTATAAGGTGAGAGAACAAACGGGCGAAAAACTTTGGGAACAAGCTCCTGTGGAAGCTGATATGGTTATAGGAGTGCCAGATTCAGGGATACCTGCTGCGATAGGTTTTTCTAAGGTATCAGGGATTCCATTTAGACCAGCTTTGATTAAGAATAGATATGTAGGGCGTTCGTTTATCGTACCAACTCAAGAGATGAGAGAACGAATTGTGCATCTGAAACTTAATCCTATTGCTTCAGAATTAAAAGGAAAGGACATTGTGGTTATAGATGATTCTATTGTGAGAGGAACTACTTCTAAAATTTTGGTAAAAATATTAAAAGATGCAGGAGTAAATAAAATTCATTTTCGAAGTGCTTCTCCTCCTGTGGTTTCTCAATGTTCAGGAAATAACCCTCGTAAGGAAGATCTTATTGCAGTAAAAAAATCAGTAGAGGAAATAAGGGAATATTTAGGAGTAGATTCTTTGGAGTATTTGAGTGTAGAAAATATCGGTAAGATTTTAGGTTCAAGAGAGTCTTGTTGTCCTTGTGTAACGGGGGAAGATTCATTTTTATAAAGCAAAAATATCTCCTTAAATTGGGAGATATTTTTTATTTCAGTTCAAAAATTCTATTTTCTTCTGTGATGTTTTTTATGATATTTTCTGTTCTTTCTTTATGAGTGTCTGTAATAAAGATTTGTCCAAAATGCTCTTGTTTTACAAGTTCTATTAATTGAGCCACCCGAAGGTCATCCAATTTATCAAAAATATCATCTAATAATAAAATAGGAGTTTTGTTTGTAAGTTTTTTAATAAGATTCATTTGAGCTAATTTTAAGGCAATAAGGAATGATTTTTGCTGTCCTTGAGAGCCTATTTTTTTAATACTTTCTCCGTTCATTTCAAAAATTAAATCATCTTTGTGTATTCCTTTGGAGGTGTAGGTTAAAACTTTATCTCTTTCTTTATTTTTGTGGAGTAATTGCCCAAAATCTGTTTCTAAATCAGATTTATAACTAATGGATATTTCTTCTTTTCGATTAGAAATGATTTGATAGAAATTTTGTAAAATTGGCAATATTTCTTGAATGAAAATAGTTCTTTTTTTAAATAATTTTTGTCCAAAATTAATAAGAGGTTCATTATAAATTTCTAAACTTTCAGAATCAAAATATCTGTTTTTTTGAAAAGATTTTAATAAAGCATTTCTTTGTTGTAGTGTTTTTTGATATTGCATGAGATGAAATAGATATTCGCTATCTGTTTGCGAAATCATAGCATTCAAAAATTTTCTTCGGCTTTCAGAAGTGTCAGAAATAAGGTTTTGATCATAAGGAGAAATCATCACAGACGGTAGATAACCAATATGTTCTGCTATTTTAGAATAAACTTTTCCATTTTTTTTGATAGATTTCCTACTTTCTTTATTTTGAATTACTTTTAGAATATCATCTTTATTTTCATTAGCGATAGTAGCTTCTATTGTAAAAAAATCTTTATCATTAGTAATATTTTGAATATCTGTGGAGTTAAGAAAACTTTTTCCTACAGATAAATAAAATAAAGCATCTAAAATATTAGTTTTACCAACACCATTATTTCCCACAAAACAATTAATTTGTGGGGAAAAATAAAACTCTTGAAAAGGGTGATTTTTGAAATTTTGAATAGTTAAATTTCTGATAAACATGAATTTCTATTAAAATCAACAAAATTAATATTTTTAATGAAAATGAAAAAATGAAAAATAGATAATTTTTTATTATATAGCTAAATTTAAAAAGATTTTCAGGATTCAATTTAATATTATATATTTGCATTTTGAATAAAATAAAAGAAATATGATATTTACAATATTGATGGTAGTTGTAATTATAGCGTGTATACTATTAGCTATAATTATTTTGGCTCAAAATCCTAAGGGAGGAGGATTGTCGGGGGCTTTTGGAGGTGTGTCTTCTGCTTCTTTTGGAATTCAGAGAACTAATGATTTTATGGAGAAAGCTACTTGGACTTTAGGATTGATAGTTGTAGGACTTATTTTTTTAAGTGTGGTACTTACAGCTAAGCCTTCATCGGTAGTAATACCGTCTATAGAGAAACCTGTTCAGGCTGTTCCTACACCAGTTCAATCAGAAAATACAACACCAGCAGTTAAAAAATAATATAATGTTTTTCATGTTGATACTATAATAGGTTTAAGAAATTTTTTTCTTAAACCTATTTTTGTAATAAAAATGATATAAAGAAATTTATTATTGTTAAATTTGTAGAGAAAATTTCGATTATGAATTTACCTGAAAATTATATCCCAATATTAATGCAAATCGCAGTGGCGTTGAGTTTTGTAGTTTTCACTTTGATAGGTTCTTATTTTTTAGGACCGAGGAAGGGTAGAAATCAAAATAAAGATAATGCTTTTGAATGTGGTGTGGAAGTGAAAGGAGATGCAAGGTCGCCTTTTTCTGTAAAATATTTTATGACAGCGGTTTTATTTGTTCTTTTTGATGTGGAAATCATTTTTTTTTATCCTTATGCAGTGAATTTTAAGGAATTTGGTAAGGAAGGATTCGTAGCAATTTTGATTTTTATATCAATATTTTTTATAGGGTATTTTTATGTCTTAAAAAGAGGTGCTTTGGATTGGGAAAAATAATTAAAGTATAGGAAATGTCAGGAAAAATCAAAATAGTAGATGCGCCAGAAGGATATAGTGGAGAGGGCTTTTTTGCAACAAAATTTAGTGAAGTAGTGGGATTAGCGAGAGCAAATTCTCTTTGGCCGCTACCATTTGCAACTTCTTGTTGTGGAATAGAATTTATGGCAATGATGATGCCTAATTATGATTTGGCAAGATTTGGTGCGGAAAGATTGAGTTTTTCGCCAAGGCAAGCAGATGTTTTGATGGTTTGTGGGACGATTTCTAAAAAATTAGCTCCTGTTTTGAAGCAGGTTTATATTCAAATGGCGGAACCTAAATGGGTAATTGCAGTAGGAGCATGTGCTTGTAGTGGAGGGATTTTTGATTCTTATTCAGTATTACAAGGGATTGATAAAGTGATTCCAGTAGATGTTTATGTGCCTGGTTGTCCACCCCGTCCAGAGCAAATTATAGAAGGATTTATGAGAGTACAGGAATTAGCAAAAAGTGAAAGTGTAAGAAGAAGAGACTTGCCTGAATATAAGCATTTATTGGAGAGTTATGATATGTAAAGAAGATATTTTAGTAGAATTGGAAAAACAGTTTTCTGAAATGATTTTAGAGGTTTCAGAGCCTTATGGATTTCTAACTTTGGAGGTAAAAAAAGAAAAGGTAAAAGAATTGATTTTTTTCTTAAAAGATACTTTGCATTTTGAATTTCTTACGGATATTTGTGGTATTCATTATCCTGAAAATAAAGAGAAAGAGTTGGGCGTTATATATCATTTGCATCACCTTAAGGCTAATTTTAGAATAAGATTAAAAACTTTTTTTTCAAAAAAGGAAGCGGAGGTAGAAAGTATAACAGATTTATTTGCAGGAGCAAATTGGATGGAAAGAGAGACTTATGATTTTTATGGAATTAAATTTAAAGGTCATCCTAATTTGAAAGTAATCCTTAATTCAGAAAACTTAGGGTATTTTCCAATGCTGAAAGAATATCATTTGGAAGATAATACCAGAACAGATAAAAATGATAAAATGTTTGGTAGATAAAAAACATAAATGATGGATAATAATTTGTCAAATATTTTGAACCAAAAAAATAACGAAGAGCAGTTTTACACACTGAATCTCGGGCCTACACACCCTGCTACGCATGGGATTTTTCAGAAT